>NZ_DAQC01000005.1 GCF_002502735.1 Methanoregula sp. UBA64 | reverse complement strand
CAATCACGCCGGATTTTCCCTGCGTAACGTTTGCCGGCGGCGAGGTCACGGAAAATGTGAGCTTGCCGGCAACCGGTACGCCGATCGTCTCGGTCTCCGAGGTCACCGTGTCGCCCTCAGCGTTCGTGTAGGTGACGGCAACGTCGACCGGGTAGCTCTGGGCCTGGGCGTCGTTCGAGACTGCGACCTTGTACTGGCAGCTGACAATGCCGTTTCTCGGGAAGTTCCCGATATACACGCTGTCGTCGGTCGGGATCACGGCGCTGTTGCCATTCCGGAGGAGGTTGACCGTGGCCTGTTTCCCGTCCTCGTACCCGGTGTTCTTGATCGTCAGGTTGATCGTGCCTTCCGTTCCCACGACAAGGTTGTTCCCGGTTGCGTTGAGGACGTCGATCTTGACGACCGGTTTTATCTTGATCGTGAGCGGGATGGTCTGGCTCGTTTCGGCATACGTGTTCTCGATGGTGGTGGTGGTTGGCTGATCGACTAACGAACCGGAGAGGTACTTGTACTTCACGGTCAGCGGCAGCTGGTACTCGCCGAGCGTTGCGTCCTGCGTGATCTTCGCGGTGAATTTTACCGTGGTCTTGCCGGGGCTTGCAAGATCCCCGATCTGCTGCGGGTCCGTTTTGATTACGATCGGGGCGGTTCCGGCATCGAGCCCGACCTTGACCAGCTTCGCGGTGGTGCCGACATCCTCAGGCGCTATCGTGCCCCGGTTCGTAAACGCCAGCCAGTTCGTGCCGCCGTTCTGGAGTACGACCGTGATCGTGGCGTCCTCACCGGGAGAGTATTCGTTCGTGCCCCCGACATACGCCGTTATCGCCGGGCTTGCTCCGATATACTTCGTGGCGCACAGCGCCGGGGATATGCAGAGCGCGAGCCCGAGAACAAGGATCATGACAGGGATAACGGGAGATTTCATCGGGAATCACGTGCCGGTTCTGGTGGTACACATTTCTGTTGGATCCTATAAAGCGATGCGAGCCGGATCCCGTGGCGTACGAATCGGGAGGCCGGGTTCTTAATAGTCCCGGATCTCGGCCATGTCCCGGATATCCATGAGGCCTTTCATTGCCTGGGTCTGGACCCAGTGCCCGTCCTCCCGCATCGCGGCCATGGGGTTCGTGCCCCCGACCGCGGCGATCGAGACGTACTGCGGGCTGCCCGGGACGCCGAGCAGGGGAACGTTGGGCACCCCGACTTCGAGGATCCCGGTAAAACTGCTGTCCGCAAGTTCGTCGAGCACACTTCCCACGAGCGGCTCTGCCTCCATGTGGAACTCGCGGATATTGGCAAGGATATTGCCCGACCCTTTCTGCATCACCTTGTTTACCGAGGTGATCTGCTGGGAGATGAGTACCTGCAGCGGGTCGATGGTCGTGTACTCGTACATGATGATGTGCGTGAACCGGACCGGGGCACGCTCCTCGATCTCGACAACGCCGCCGCCAATCGGTTTGATTGGCACTCCCCGCCGGATCAACAGGCCGTCGAGCGTGATGCTGCAGAGCGTGCAGACGGCCGTGCATCCCGCAGGCACCACATACCCGGAGACTTTTTCCCCGGAGTGGTAAAATTTTACCATCCCGCTTGCGGAAAGACCGGTCTTGTACGCATCTTTCAGCACGGAGACCGCATATTCGAAATCCTCGTTTTTCACGAGCGAGAGGTTGAAAACAACGGTCCCGGTTCCCGCGGCAGGATCGTAGGTCACCCGCATCGCATAATCATCGATACTGTGATCCACAAACTTAAGCGGCCGTTTCATTGTAGTGTTTTTTTGTGATGGCAATAGAAAAATTGTTCTATAAGCCCAAGGTAATCCTTATATGATGGAACACGACATGCGGGAAAAAGCCAGGAATGCGATGAGGCTCATTCTTGAAGCTGCGAAATTCGAGGTGGAAGAGGTGGACGAACCCCTGGATCTGTCCGCGGTCCGGGAAGGCGAATGCGCTTTAGTGCTCTGTTCGAACGATGCAGATTTGATCGCCCAGTTTGACAAGACCAACTACAGCCTGATGGTCGACGATCAGGAGATGACCTGCAAGAAACTGCTCTTCACCCTGGAAAAAGGAGTCTCCACGGAGAACTGTGCCCAGTGGGGCATCGACGAGTTTGTCCAGTACGCCGGTGAAGCCGTTCTTGCCGATATCGTGGAACAGGAACTCAAGCTCGACCTCTCGCCGGGGAAAGGCAAGGCAAAGAAGGCGGCGGCAGCCCCTTCGGCCGGCGGTGCGGAAGCGGCAGCAGCCGAGCCCGAGGAGTCTTCGGGTATCTCGATCCTCCACTTCCCGGTCAAGCTCACCGAGCAGGCCGCGATCCGGACGGCAGGGATCCAGGGTGCGGCCCGGCTCCGGTTCATGCCCTACTACCTGATCCACTACACGAGTTCCGGCGAGCAGGTGTACAAGGACCGGCGCATTCCCTTCGATGCCGATGGCTGGGGTGCCATTAACGCCATCAACGGGATCAAGCTCGACCTCGACGGGTCCAAAGTCGAGGAATCGGAGATCCCGGCAAACGCCGAGGTATCCGACGCCCATATCACCAAAGAAGAAGCAACCGAACGCATGGTTGCCGAGCTCATCGAGCGCCTCACCCAGAAGGTCCGGATCAAGCAGGAGAAGGGCGATGCTATCTTCTACGAGGAGAAGACCTTAAAACCTGATCGTAAGAACATCGCAGTGGATGCAAAACAGGTCTATATCCCGGTCTGGCAGATCCGGGGCAAGAAGATCGTCGAGGTCAACGCGTTTACCGGCGAACTCCTCTCGGAGCCGATGGACGAGGGCGTCGAAGTCTTCTAAAATATCTTTTTTCGTATGATCGTTGTTCTCGGCGGGGGTCCGGCCGGGCGGATGGCAGCAATCCGCCTTGCCGCCGCTAAAAAGGAAGTCCTGCTTGTCGAGCCCAAAGGAAAAGAGTCCGGGATCGGCGGGCAGTGCCTTCATTTCGGCTGTATGCCGGTCTGTGCTTTAAACGATCTCGCCCGCATGATCGTACTGGCACGCCGGCTCCACGAACGCGGTATGACCGATACGGTCCCGGAATTCAACTTCGGAAAGGTAATGGAGGAGACGCTTGCGGTGCAGCAGAAGATCGCCGGGATCCTCGACCACGAGACCCGGACCGCCGGGGTGGATGTGGTGTACGGGAAATCCGGCCGGGTGGACGGGCGCCGGGTCTTTATCAGCGACGATGAGATCGATGCCGAAGCGGTGATCGTTGCAACCGGCTCCCGGCCCAATGTCCCGAAGATCCCGGGTATAGATCTCGCCGGGGTATACACGCCGCACACCCTCTGGGGGCTCCGCGAACTGCCAAAGAACCTTGTAATCGTTGGCGGGAGCGTGATGGCGGCAGAGTTCGCGTACATCTTTGCCGCGTTCGGGAGCAGGGTCACGGTCCTTGCCCGGAGCGGTTTTGTAAAAGATCTCGATACGCACCTCCGGGCAGTTGCCATAAAGGAGCTCGCCGGCATTGATATCCGCGAAGGGACAACGGTGTCCGGGATCGAAGGGACGGACAAGGTCACCGGGGTCCGGTTCACGAGCGCCGGAAAAGAGGAGACGATCGGGGCCGATGCCGTGTTCCTTGCCGCCGGGCTCGTGCCGAACGCCGAAATGATCGCAGGGGTGGAAAAAGGACCGGACGGGGAGATTCGGGTCAACGACCGTATGCAGACAAGCGTGCCCGGCGTCTATGCCTGCGGTGACGTGGCCGGGGCGCCGTTCCTGACCCCGGTTGCCCGGCACGAAGGAATTGTTGCTGCCGACAACATCCTCGGGACCGAACGCCACATGGACTATACGAAGATCCCGCAGGCGATCTACCTTGCCCACGATCTTGCGTTCTGCGGCAGCGGCAACGAGGGGAGCGCATCGCTCGCTCTGCCCGGCCCGGCCGGGCCCGGCACCTTCTGGTCGGTGCCGTACGGCGACACGGGCCTCGCGAAGATCTTTGCCGACCCGGCCACGGGAGAGATCGAGGGCATGTGCGCTGCAGGGCCGGCGGGCGGCGTCATCGCCGGGTATCTCGCGTTTTTGATGCGCCGGCACATTTCCGTGCACGACTTCGAGGAGTTCATCGAGGTCCACCCGTCAACGGACGGGGTGTACGGCCTTGCGAAGTATGCCTCGGAGATTTTGAAGAAGCGAACCGGGGAATGAATTTTTCCAGTCGTGAAAGTGTTAAAAAAATTTAGCCCCCCTCTTGCGCCACCAGTCCCCCGAGGGGGACGGGGCGCAGTTGCGATGCCTCTGTATTACCTGTACACGAAAACGATCCGTTGGATAATTCGGGAATGCAGGTAATACAGCATCATCGCTAAGCGGGGGTGGCCGCAGCGGCGGGGGCGGCAGCCCCCAGGAGCGTCAATACATCCTCCCCCCAGCCTTCTAAAAGAAAGTTCTCCCCCGCCGTTCCACCCGGCGCTGTAGGTATTAATACGCTTGACATCGAAGGTATGAGGTACTCATTTAAGAGCGGAGCATTCCCGTGACCGATCCATCTGAAACCCTTGCATTCGACCAGGCCCGGCTCGACAAAGTGCGTGCACTGCGGGAGAAGGGCATCGAACTCTATCCCCCCACGTTCGAGCGGAAGAACACCATCGCGGAGATCAGGACAACATTTTCAGAGATCACCCACGAGAAGAGCGCGGAGAGCGTGACCACCGCAGGCAGGATCTATATTGTCCGCAACCACGGCAAGACCATCTTTGCCGATCTCGGCGACGAGTCCGGGAAGATCCAGCTCTATATCAGGAAGGCCGACATCGGCGACGAGGCCTTCGATTTCTTCAACCAGTTCATCGAACGCGGGGACTTTGTCGGCGTTACCGGCCATGTCTTCCGGACAAAACTGGGCGAGATCACGATCTGGGTCGACACGATCACGCTCATCTCAAAGGCAATCTGCTCACTTCCCGAGAAGTTCCACGGCCTCACCGATGTCGAGAAACGCTACCGGCAGCGGTACGTCGACCTCGTTGTAAACGAAGAGGTCCGGCAGAACTTCCGCAACCGGAGCCGGATCATCTCGTCTATCCGCCGGTTCCTGAATGACCGGGAATTCCTCGAATTCGAGACCCCGATCCTCCAGCCGATCTACGGTGGGGCAAACGCCCGTCCGTTCACCACGTTCCACAACTGTCTGGGCCAGACACTCTTCCTGCGGATCGCGCCCGAACTCTACCTCAAGCGCCTTGTTGTCGGCGGCTTTGAGCGGGTCTTTGAGATCGCGAGGAACTTCCGTAACGAGGATATCGACACCCACCACAATCCCGAGTTCACGATGGTGGAGATCTACTGGGCCTACCATGATGTCTACGATATGATGGGGCTCACCGAGGACTTCCTTGAGACGCTCGTAAAAGAGGTCACCGGCACGACCACGCTCAAATTCGAGGAGACCGAGATCTCGTTTGCAAAACCGCTCAGGAAGCTCACGATGGAGGATGCAGTAAAAGAATATGCCGCAATCGACATCTTCGCACTCTCTGTCGACGAACTCCGGGCGATTGCCATCCAGAACAAATTCAAGGAATCGGACAAGCCCAAGAGCCAGCGGGAGTTCCTTGTGTACTTCTTCGAGAACATGGTCGAAGAGAAGCTGATCCAGCCCACCTTCATCTACGATTACCCGGTCGAGAACTCCCCGCTTGCAAAACGCCACCGGACAAAAGAGGGCTTTACCGAGCGCTTCGAGCTCTTCATCTACGGGATGGAGATGGCAAACGGGTTCTCGGAACTTAACGACCCGCTCGACCAGAAGGAGCGGTTCGAGGCGCAGGACCGGAAACGCCTGCTCGGCGATCTCGAAGCCCAGATGATCGATTACGATTACATCAATGCTCTAGGCTACGGCATGCCGCCGACCGGCGGTGTCGGTATCGGGATCGACCGGCTCGTGATGCTCCTCACCAACAACAATTCCATCAAAGAAGTGATCCTCTTCCCGTCCATGAAGAACATGCAGGTGGAAGCAGAAGGGGACAAAGAGAACAAGCCCGAGACCAAAAACTAAATTTCTTTTTTTACTTTTTATCGCCCTGCCCCGGTTCACCGGAACTCCCAGGCGCCCATCCCCAGGTTGCCCCAGTACCAGCTCTGGTGGAGAAGAGTTCCTTTGCTTCCCCTGCCGGCAGCCCCATGGGCCACAAGCAGCGGCATAAAGTGATCGGGATACGGCTGGGCGTGTTCTGCGAAGGGCGCGAGCGACCGGTACGCGGCGAGGCTCTTTGTGTCCCCGCCCGTCAGGGCCCGGGTGAGCCAGTCATTGAACGCGACCGCCCAGTCCCCGGTCGGAGCGCCGGGACCAAGCGCAACGGTAGGATCCCCGAGCGGGTGGACCGCCCCGCCGCTGCCGAGAATGAGGACGCCTTCCTTTCTCAACGGGGCGATTGCTTCCCCGAGAGCGAGGTGCCGCTCCGGGTCAAGATGTCCCTCTATCGAGAGCTGGACAACCGGCACGCGGGCGTCCGGGTACATCAGCATGAGGGGCACCCATGCCCCGTGGTCGAGCCCCCGGGCCGGGTCCCGGCCGCAGGGGATGCCGGCCGCTTCGATAAGATCCGCTGTCCGGGCGGCAAGCCCCTGCGATCCGGTGGCGGGATACGTTATCCGGTACAGCTCGGACGGGAACCCGGAGAAGTCATGGAGGGTCTGCGGGTGCTCCGCGAGATTGACCGCCGGCCGGGGGGTGTTCCAGTGCGCGGATATGCAGAGGACGGCTCTTGCTCCGGGGTACCGTTTCCCGAGCGTGGTGAGGAATTTATAGGCCGGCTCGCTCCGTTCGAGGGGCAGGGTCGGCGCACCATGCGAGACAAAAACCGTGGGGAGGGATGCCGGAGCCATGCAGGGAATTTGGCGGTGGCAGGATAAAGGGAGTACGGTGACGGCAACAGGGCAGGATCCGGCCCGCCATGCATTTTTTAGGGAGCTTTCCCCGATACGGGCGCATTTCAGTCGCGCAATTTCAGCAGGTATTTATCCCGTTTGGGTCAACCAAGATGAGGATTTGATCGATCCGGTCAAATATCGAGGTTAAGAATGACGTTAGTCTGGCACCACCGCTTATCCAACCAGGTTCAGGAACTGGGATACGACACGGACAAGGAAACGCTTGTGATCACCCGCAATGACGGGGTCCGGCGCTTTTACGGCCCGGTCAGTTACGGGACGTACGTCTCGATCAGCCGGTCATCGTTCCCCGGCTACATGATCCGCGATATGATCGAGGGAAAAGTCCCCGAGACCGGCAACCGGCTGCCGGTGAAGTGGGCCCCGTAAAAGGATAATACCACGATCCCTTTTTTTTAGATTTTTGTTTCCGGCGGCCCGGTAAAAGTCCCGGTGATGAAGATACCAGCCGGTAAAAAACCGTGCGGGATTATTCGCTCTTTGCTTCCGGGCTCTCTTTTGACGAAAGGTCCGGGCCGTCCCAGGGCCGGCGGACTTTTGTTTTTCCTTTTTTGAAAAATGCCAGTGTGACCTGTTCGTCGGCACTCTTCATATCCTTTGACAGGGCGATCTCATCGGCCGGCCCTGCCCGGCCGCCCATCTTCTCTGCCGGCGGGTTGGGGTCCTCGCCCTTATGCAGCGGGGGCAGTTCGACCGGCACGGCCGGCTCTTCGAGGTCTGCCATCTCGTACGGGGAGAGCGGGGACGAGTCGTCCGCGACAAAATCCTGCTCTTCGATAAAGAGCCGGTCTACCTTGTATACCCGGGGAAACGGATCGTCGTCCGCATCCGGAATCATGGTGGAATTGTGGGTGCCGGGCGGGTAAGAGGTTTGCGATGGGGGAAAAACCCTGCCAGATTGAGTAACCAGGCACGAGAACGGGAAAAGAACCGGGAGAGGGATTGTCCTTTTTTTCACGATGCCAGCCGTACCGGGTAAAACCTATTATCATTGAACGGCCCTCCCCTTCCTTAAGCAAGTAAAAAGAGTGTCCCAATGACAACCACGCAGAAAAAAACAGGCGGGGTCTGCCAGCTCCGCATCTATGAGGTTTTGCCCGACAAGAGGGAGATCTTTCATACCCGGTTTAAGGATCATGCTCTCCGCATCATGAAACGGTACGATTTCGAGATCACAGCGCTCTGGGAAAGCACATCCATTGTAAATTTTGAATTTGTCTATCTGCTGCGCTGGCCTGATGTGGCGACTATGGACCGCCAGTGGAAGGCATTTCTTGCGGACGAGGAATGGATTGAGATCAAGAGGCAGACCGTACAGAAAACCGGCGAACCGGTTGTCCGCGTGACCAGCCGGGTGCTGGATGACGTCGAGTACTCGCCCGTTGGGAAGACCGGGTAAAACGGCGGGGTTAGTGGAGGGAAGGCCGGCCCTTTTCTTTACGGGATACACTTTTGGTACTGAACAAGGTTATGTAAAATTTACCCCGCGTTGTCCACATTTATAAAAAAAGTCAGGGAAATCTGCCGCGTTTTTTTACCAGACCCACCGGGCGTTCATCAAAAATGCCGGTAAAACGATCCGCTGATCCGGTAGATCCACCGCAGACGCAGCAAAACCGTTCAACACAGCACATATATACAAAACCCAAGACATGATTTTACATATGCAACCATTACTCCGGACACCCCGTCTGTTTTTACTATCGATAACATTCCTGATACTTCTCGTTGCCGGAATTCCGGCAGTTTTGGCTTTGCCAACCGGCGGCATCCAGATCTGGACGACTCCGGGCGCGTATGTTAATGCCATAGCAACCGATGGCAGCGGAACCTATAGCGGACAGACCGATGCACAAGGATCGTACACATTTCAATCCCTGCCTGCAAACACAAATTACGAGGTAGATCTCTCTGCCGACGGTTACCAGGATTTTGTTACCTATGTGTATGTGACCCCCAATATCATTGGAGAAATCAACCAGAACCTGCAGCCGGACACGAGCGGCTGGATTACGGTAAATATTCATCCTTCTGGGGGAACGGCCTGTGTCGATGACGGGCAGCAGTGCCAGACAAGCTACCCGGTGGATACCCATGCTACCATGGTTCTCCAGTTCCGGAACCTTCAGGTTGACAAGTATCACACGGTTACGGTATACACGGACGGGTACCAGCCCGTCAGCCGGAACGTCTATGTAACTGCGGATAAGACGGGTTCTCTTGATATTACGCTCGTGCCGCTCGTACCAACTCCGGCACCTGCAGGCCAGCTCACGGTTCATTCAACCCCGGCGGGAGCGGCTGTGTACCTTGACAATACAAACATGGGAGTGTCCCCTATCGTACTTACCAATATTCCTGAGGGCAGCCATACGGTTCGGTTCCAGATGAACGGATTTCAGGAACTGGCAACCAGGGTGACCGTCGTTGCCGGAGAGAACGTGGATGTACCCGGAACGCTCAGCCCTGCGCAGCCGGCCACAACAAGAAAAGCGGGACTTTCCGGCAGTATCGCAATTATTGCGATCGGGATTTTTGGTTCTGTGTTCCTGCACAAGAGAAAAATATAACAATCTTTTTTTTTTTTGGTTTTGTGCAGTTCCTCAGATTATATGCAGAATACACGAAAATTAAAAAAAAATCGCTGAGGGGTGCGGGTTATTCCGGAAAAGGTTCGTTGAGGGGTGCGGACTTTTCTAGAAAAGTTTACGGGCGTTGCCAAACATTTTGAAAAATGTTCGCGGCGGTTAGCGAAGTTTTGAAAAAAAAGTCCGGATGTGGATAATATTCTGATTCTTCTTTTGTCGCCGCCCCCCTTCCGCCAGCCCTGCCCCCAAGGGGGCGGGGGCGTAGTGCGATGGTGCCCCTTTACCTGCAGGGGAAGAGTGCATGAGTGAAGGTAATACAGCACTATCGCAACCGGGGGATGCCCACGCGGCGGGGGCGGCAGCCCCCAAGAGCGTCTGTGGATGAGTTCGCTTCATACTATCTCGTTCCGACGTGAGAAAATACGACCACTCAAGGGTTTCTATGCCAAAATACCCCTGTAAAATCCCCGGTTTTGACCCCTCAATAAACGGGCCGCCATGCGTTTCTGCGGGCCGATCGGCACCCGGACAGGTCCGGTAGGCGGGAAATGAAAACTCACCCAGATCTTGGGGGTCGTTTTTGGGCAATATACTCGGGTATTTTGGCAATCAAAGCTATTATATCGATTTCCCGGGAATCCGCAAATCCGGGCATTTTACGGGGTTTCCCGGAGTGAGGTTTGAGGAATCCGGGGCCGATACGGGCGTATTTCTCCCAAAGGATCCGTGGATTCTTACCATGACAAAGTTTGTCGGACAGGAGGCCCACACCCTTAAATCCCCTCATTCCATAGAATAATATCAAGGATATTTAACCGATGACAACCTCCGCAATCCCGCCCCAGATCGATCTGGCATTTCTCAATCCGCTGATTGAAGAGGTCGGGATCCAGAAGGCCATTCCTGCAATATCAAAAGATGCAACTCTCATCAAAAAGATCGAAGCGATCACCCGGCTTGTCCCTACAGAACACAAACTGGTGCTCGGTGATGCCCGCGATCTCTCCAGTATCGAGGACGAATCCGTTCACCTCATTGTCACCTCACCACCGTACTGGAGCCTGAAAAAATACCATGAATCGGACGGACAGTTAGGTAATATTCAGGATTATGGAGATTTTCTTTTAGAGCTTGACAAAGTCTGGGCCGAATGTTTCCGCGTCCTTGTGAAGGGAGGGCGGCTGATTGTGGTCGTTGGCGATGTCTGCCTCTCGCGAAAAGAGGCGGGACGGCACCTGGTCATGCCGCTCCATGCCAGCATCATAGAATCCTGCCGCAGAATTGGCTTTGATAATCTCTCCCCCATCATCTGGCACAAGATCGCCAATGCCACGTTTGAGGTCAGCAACGGTGGCGGGGGAATACTCGGGAAACCGTTCGAGCCCAATGCCGTCATAAAAAACGACATTGAGTTTATCCTGATGCAGAGAAAACCCGGAGCCTACCGGAAACCGGACACCGAAAAAAGACTGTTGAGCACCATATCGCAGGAGAACCATAAGAAATGGTTCCGGCAGATCTGGACCGATATCCCCGGGGCATCGACACAGGATCACCCGGCACCGTACCCGGTAGAACTATCCACCCGGCTTATCCGGATGTTCAGCTTTGTTGGCGATACTGTGCTCGATCCTTTTGCAGGGACGGGTTCGACAATTATTTCCGCAGCAGCTACCGGGAGAAACAGCATCGGGATCGAGATCGATCCCGGATATCTTGAATTTGCGTACCAGCGGCTGCGAAAACAGGGGATCATGATTGAGACTCCGCAATCCGTAAAACGATACCAGCGGACTCTTACCGGTGATTAAGCGAGAGATGGGATGATGGATCAGAAAATTATCGAGGCGGTCCGGTCGTACAGGGCTGTCCGGGACAACCAGATCGCAAAACAGACCGACGCCGGGAAGCACGATCAGGGTAGCCGGGGTGCTGCAACGGGCGGAGCACAGATGGACGCTTTTGCCGATCTCATCTGCTCGGTAATCACCGATGCGGGAATACCGGAATCAGACATCTTCAAAAAAACTGCGGTTGAGCTGCCAGGATATTACCGGCCGGAAAAGAAATGGGATATCGTGGTTGTCCATAAAGGCGTCCTTGGTGCAGTCATCGAACTGAAATCCCAGATGGGGCCATCGTTTGGCAACAATTTCAATAACCGGACTGAAGAGGCCATTGGGAGTGCGTCCGATATCTGGGTTGCGTTCCGGGAAAAAAGATTCGGGAGCCAGATGTTCCGGCCGTGGCTGGGATACCTTTTCCTCCTTGAAGACTGCGCAGAATCAACAGCCCCCGTAGCTGTCCGGGAACCTCATTTTGCCATCGATGAAATATTCCGGGGTGCTTCGTACAAAAAGCGGTACGAGATCCTCTGCGAGCGGCTTATCCTTGAACGGCTCTATGAATCATCCTGTTTCATTACCGCCAAGTTTGATGATTCGGAAATTCATGTAGAGGAACCCCATCCGAACCTGTCGTTTGAACATTTTATCGGGTCGCTCAAAGGACATATGCAGATTCTCACAAGCCAGGTGAAATAATCATGCCACACTCCCACGCCCGCGACGTCTTCTCCCCCGAGCACGCCGCCCACCTGGACACGAAGTTCCGCCGCATCCTGTACCGGCCCGATGCACTTGCGGAACGGTACGTGCAACCCGGCAGCCATGTGCTCGACTTCGGCTGCGGCCCGGGATTTTTTACCCGGGCGTTCGCAAAAAGGGTCGGGGAGAAGGGAAGCGTGATCGCCGCCGACCTCCAGGAGGAGATGCTCGCGATCGTCCGCGAAAAGCTGACCGCTGAGGGCCTGATCTCCCGGGTAACAACGCACCGGTGCAAGCCGGACTCGCTCGATCTTTTCCCGGAAAAGGACGGGCAGGTGGATACAGCCTTTGCGATCTTTGTCGTCCACGAAGTCCCGGACAAGAAAAAACTCTTTTCTGAGATCGCTGCGCTGCTGAAGTCCGGCGGTACGTTTTTCTATTCCGAGCCGCCGTTCCTGGTCCCAAAAAAGGAATTTTCCGGGAATCTTGCAATCATGAAAACGCTCGGCCTCGAAGTTGTCGAGACCCGGTGGTATTTCCTGAACCGGGCGGCCCTGCTCAAAAAAAGGTAACGGGAGAGGGGGTCACCCCCCACGCGATAACGGGAATATTCCTGCCAAAAAAGAGATCGTACGCTTCAGCGGTTGCCCGTAAACAAACAAAAAGAAACCGGGGCCCGTGCGGCAGGCCCGGCTCTTACACGGCCCCGTCAGAAGGGAGCAGGCCGGCAACATGCACGCGAAGGGCCGGGTCCTCGTCAGCGTTTGCAGAGAAACTCTTGAGCTCCCGCAGGGCGCCGGTGCTCCGGATCGCGGCAAGCGTCTCTGCCGCACGCTTCCGGATCTCCATCTCCTCTCCCCGGTCCTGCAGGCGTTCGATCAAAACTTCCACGGCCCGGCCGCTCTTGAGTTCGCCAAGTGCTGCAATCGCCCCGCGCCGGATCGCCGGGTCGCGGTCCGCAACCAGGTCCATGAGCGGGCGGACCGCCCGGGGATCGCCGGACTTTCCCAGGCCCACAACCGCCCGCAGCCGGCCGACCGTATCCGGGGCAGAGAGCGCCGCCGAGCTCAGGTCATACACGATACCTTTTGCCGGGGCCGCCTCGTACCAGGCCCCCGGCATTTTTGCCGCACTGGAATTCATCCCAATCATCTCATATACACAATGTTTCAAACACCGATCCCTACCCTGCCAGCAACAAGAACAACAATTCCTGTCCTAACAGACGAAGAAAAGCATCCGCTTCGTGTCTGCGGATCGTACCCGCTTGGCCGTTATGTCAGATGCACAGACTGCCAGGTACATTGGTCTAGTATACCGGAATGAAAATATAAATACATTTTTGCAAAAGGAAAAAATGGACGGTTCCCTTTCGGGAAATCACTTTTTTTACCGGGGAACGGGGCGTCGCTTTCTCCGGCCTACTTATGGTACGGCTCGCCGCTGTTGATCCGGCAGGCCCGGTAGATCTGTTCGAGGAGGATCATCCGCACCATCTGGTGGGTAAAGGTCATGGGAGAAAGCGAGAGCCGGAGGCCGGCTCTCTTGAGCACCGTATCAGCGATCCCGAGGTCGCCGCCGATCACAAAAACGACCGGGGATACCCCGGCCATCTGCCACTCGTGGAGCCGGGCGGCAAGCTGCTCGCTCGAGATCTCTTTTCCCCGCACATCGAGCGCCACGACAACCGCCCCGTCCGGGATTGCGGCAAGGATCCTTTCCCCTTCGCGCCCGACTGCCTGCGCTTCTTCGCCGGCATTTGCGTGCACGCCCCGCCGCTCTTCTGCGATCTCGGTAATCGAGAGTTTCAGGTAGGGCAAAAGGCGTTTTTCGTATTCCGCGATGCCTTCGGTAAGGAACCGTTCCTTGATCTTTCCCACCGCAACGACCCGTACCTGCATGATCCTCACATGCACCCTGCCATAAAAAAGAGGTTCCGGTTCCTGAACATCATCACGGGCGCTGCGGCATATCCCTGCCACCGTCACGGCCGGACATGACAGCCTCCGCAAGCACATCGCAAACCTGGCTTTTGATTACCGCCCTGCCTTCATCGGAAGCAAGGTACTCGCGGATACACTCTTGCATCTCCCTGTGCCCGCCGGTCTCCCCGACAAACGAGATGAGCGCCTGCGTGATACAGTCCGAGACCGTTGAGAATTTTTTCTCCTCGTACACCAGGTACCGGACTTTTTCATAGATATTGGGCGGCATCTTGTACGAGACTGCCACCCGTTCCCCCCGCGACAGGGGCATTTTCTCCGCCATTTCCTTATGCTGTAGGCCGGAGCGCTATAAATATCCTGTCGGGATCCGCGGTCTGACGGCGTATAGGAGATTCAGATGCGCACAAAAAAAAGAGAGGGGAAAAATCCTGTTTACCCGAAGATCCGGTAGGACTCTTCGAGCGCTTCTACGGCCGGGAGTTTCTTCCCGGTCAAAAATTCAATGCACGCACCGCCGCCGGTGGATATGTGGGTGAACTCTTTTTCGATCCCGAGCTTCTCGATCACGGCCGCGGTATGCCCGCCGCCCACGACCGAGAACTCGACTTTGGATGCTGCACGGAGCATCTCGAAGGTCCCGGTCGCAAAGTCCGGGTCCTCGAAGACGCCTGCGGGGCCGTTGAAGACCACGGTCCCGGACTTCTTTAAGGTAGCAACGAGCGCGGAGAGGGCGTCCATACCCATGTCCATCACCGGCGCGTCCTGCGGGATCTTCTCGACCGGGTATTCCACGCGTTTATTGTTCTGCCGGACAGCAACGGTGGAGGGCATGATCACCCGGTCGCCAAACTTTTTGAGGATCTCTTTTGCCTTGGCAATCTCGCCCTGGTACTTCAGCTGCTCGATGAGCTGGGTGGAGGGTTTGCCGATATCGTAGCCTTTGGCGAGATAGAAGACATTTGCCACGACACCGATCACGATCACGGAGTCCGCGATCCCGTTCTCGAGCACGTGGGCTGCAACCTCTATAGAGTCGTCGACCTTCGTGCCGCCGAGCACCATGCAGACCGGGCGGGGCGCTCCCGAGAAGACTTTCGAGAGCGTGGAGACTTCCTTTTCCATTAAGAGGCCGGCCGCCGATTTCATGGCAAGCGGCAGGCCGACCACGGTGGGCTGGGACCGGTGGGCGGTCCCGAAGGCGTCGTTTATAAAAAAGTCCGCCATGCCCGAAAGCCTTTTTACGAGGTGGGTCTTTTTGGCCTCCTCAGGCTTCATGGTCAGGTTCTCCTCGGCCGCGAACCGGACGTTCTCCAGCATCACGATATCGCCGGGCTTCATGGACCGGACCGTGTCCTTTGCATGCCGCCCGAAGATACTGTCAACATAGGTGACCGGGGTCCCGAGAAGCTCTTCGAGTTTCTCGGCATGGGATTCGAGCGTGGTAAAATCTTTTTTTCCGGGCCGGCTCTGGTGGGTAACGATGACCACTTTTGCATCGGAGAGCGCCCGGATCGTGGGCAGGTGCTCACGGAACCGTTTGTCGTCCAAAATAAGGTGGGAGGTGGGGTCGATGGGGGAGTTGAGGTCGAGACGGAGAAGCACCGTCTTTTTGCTGCACCCCAGGCCCGAAAGGGTACCGATTGGCATAACGCCTGCACCTTCCCCGGAGCTTACGCTGAGCTCCGGGCCTTGATCTTCTTCATCCGGAAGAGCTCTTCGCGTTCCATCTCGTCAAGACGCATCTTGATGAAGTCCCGGGCTGCGGTGAGTTCGGGGATGACCTTGAACTCGAGCGCGTTTACCCGGCGCTTGGTCTTCTCGATCTCGTCGAGCAGGCGCTTCATCGTGGTCTCGATCTCGGCGCTCTCAATGATCGCCTCGACCAAGTCCTCGAATGCAGATGCAGTCTCGTCAATGACCGGCGACGTGCCGAGCACGCCGTAGCCGCGGTCCGCGAGGCTCTTTTTCACTTTCGACGATTCAATCTGCGGCACGACCACGCCCATGATGTTCTTGCTCTTGAGCGTGATCTCCGGCGTCTCTTTGACGGAGAAGGCGGCGGCTTTCACGCCGATCGCGCCTTCTACCGTGTTTGCCACCGCCATCATCTCGACAGCGTGCTGGTATTTGTTCAAGAGCTCCCCGCGGCTGTCTTTTGCCGTGGAGAGGATCTTAAAGAATTCCATGATGAGCCCGTCGCGCTTCATCTTGAGGATCTTATAGCCGCGCTGGGAGAGCTGGATCTTCTTTTTTAAGTTGATCAGCTCGGACCGTGTCGGCTTGATATCGCGCAGCGCCATACAGACTCACTTACTCCTTCTTTGCACCGGCCTTGAATTTCGGGTGGTATTTGTTGATTAAGTCGCGGTCGATACGGGTGAGCTGCTCCACCGGCAGGGTCGAGAGGAGATCCCAGCCGAGGTCAAGCGTGTCCTCGATGGTGCGGTCCTCGTCATATCCCTGGCGGACAAAGCGGTTCTCGAAGTGATCGGCAAACTCCAGGAGTCCCCGGTCACGCTCGGAGAGCGCGTCCTTACCGACGATTGCCACAAGGCCGCGGAGATCGTTTCCTTCCGCATAGCCGGCGTACATCTGGTCGGAGACCTTCTTGTGGTCTTCACGGGTGTGTCCCTTGCCGATACCGAGGTTCATTAACCGGGAGAGCGAGGGGAGCACGTTGATGGGCGGGTAGATACCCTTACGGTGCAGTTCACGGTTGACCACGATCTGGCCTTCGGTAATGTAACCGGTCAGGTCGGGGATCGGGTGGGTGATATCGTCGCCGGGCATCGTTAAGATCGGGATCTGCGTGACCGAGCCCTTCTGGCCCTTGATCATGCCGGCCCTCTCGTAGATGCAGGCGAGGTCCGTGTACATGTACCCGGGGTAACCACGGCGGCCCGGCACTTCTTCACGGGCGGCACCGATCTGGCGGAGCGCTTCGCAGTAGTTGGTCATATCGGTTAAGATGACCAGCACGTGCATACCCAGTTCGAAGGCAAGGTACTCGGCAGTGGTGAGCGCGAGACGCGGGGTGATGATACGCTCGACGGCCGGGTCGTCCGCAAGGTTGAGGAAGACGACGGCGCGTTCGAGAGCGCCCGTGCGCTCGAAGTCGGCCATGAAGTAGTTGGCCTCTTCTTTGGTGATACCCATTGCAGCGAACACGACAGCGAAGCTCTCGGTCGAGCCGGGCACCTTTGCCTGCCGGGCGATCTGCAGCGCAACATTGTTGTGCGGGAGACCTGCACCCGAGAAGATCGGGAGCTTCTGGCCACGGACAAGGGTGTTCGTGCCGTCGATCGTGGAGATACCGGTCTGGATGAAATCCGCCGGCATGCCACGGGCGTACGGGTTGATCGCAGCACCGGTGATGTCGAGGCGTTTTTCCGGAACAATCTCCGGGCCGCCGTCGATAGGCTTACCGCCGCCGGACAGGATACGGCCGAGCATTTCCCTGCCGACCGGCATCTTGATGGTCTCGCCGGTGAACCGGACACCGCTGTCCCTTCCGATACCGGTCGTGGTCTCGAAGATCTGGACAACGACGAGATCGTCGCTTGTGTCCAGCACCTGGCCGCGCTTGATCGTGCCGTCGGAAAGAACCACGTTCACGAGTTCCTGGTACGCGATGGGTTCAGTCTTTTCGACAAAGACAAGCGGACCGGCAATCTTTGTGATCGTCCTGTATTCCTTCATGCTGCCGACCTCAGTGTGTTGAACTCAGCGTCCATGTCCTTCTCGATCTTCGCGAGTTCGGGCTTGTACTCCTTGACGAACTTGATCTGGGGCAGTTCGTTCTTGGCCTTGACCGCGAGGATCTGCGCCGGGCTGACACCCGACTGCTGGGCCGCGTAGGCAAGGTCCGCGAATGTCTTGATCGCCTTCATCATGTCGTACTGCTTCTTCATGTCGCAGAACGTGTCGACTGCGTCGTAAGCGTTCTGCTGGAGGAAGATCTCACGGATCATACGGGCGACCTCGATGGTCACCTGTTCTGATTCGGGCAGTGCGTCGGAACCGACGAGCTGCACGATCTCCTGGAGTTCTGCCTCTTTCTGGAGGACTTCCATGGCCCAGGACCGGGTCTTGTTCCAGTCGGGCGCAACTTCCTTGTCGTAGTAGTCGTGGAGTGCATCCAGGTACAGCGAGTAGGAGTTGAGCCAGTTGATGGCCGGGAAGTGCCGGCGCTGGGAGAGCTTTGCGTCCAGTGCCCAGAAGACTTTCACGATACGCAGCGTGTTCTGCGTGACCGGCTCGGAGAAGTCGCCGCCAGGCGGTGAGACTGCACCGATAACCGAGACGGAACCGGAGTCGCCGTTTAAGGTCTCGACAAGCCCTGCACGCTCGTAGAACTCGGAGAGCCGGGCTGCAAGGTACGCGGGGTAGCCTTCTTCACCGGGCATCTCTTCAAGACGGGACGAAATTTCTCTCATTGCTTCTGCCCACCGGGAGGTGGAGTCGGCCATGAGGGATACATCGTAGCCCATGTCACGGAAGTACTCGGCGATCGTGATACCGGTGTACACCGATGCTTCACGGGCCGCGACCGGCATGTTCGAGGTGTTTGCGATGAGCACCGTCCGCTCCATGAGAGGCTTACCGGATTTCGGGTCCTCCAGGTGCGGGAACTCTGTCAGCACTTCGGTCATCTCGTTGCCGCGTTCTCCGCAGCCGATGTAGACCACGATCTCGGCATCCGACCACTTGGCCAGCTGCTGCTGGGTAACGGTCTTGCCGCTCCCGAACGGGCCGGGAATTGCGGCGGTGCCGCCCTTTGCAATCGGGAAGAGACCATCGAGGATACGCTGACCGGTAAGGAGCGGAATCGTCGGGTTCTTCTTCTCTTTGACCGGCCGCGGGACACGGACCGGCCAGCGCTGGAGCATCGGGAACTCTCTGCCGTCTTCGAGAACATAGACGATCTCGTCGATGGTGAAGTCGCCGCTCTTGATCGTCTTTATCACGCCCGGCTTTGCATTGGGCGGGAGCATGATCTTATGGACGATGTTCGTCTCCTGGACTTCGCCAAGGATCTTGCCCGGCTCTGCCTTGTCGCCGGCTTTTACAAGCGGCTTGAAGGTCCACTTCTTCTCGTGGGAGAGACCGGGTGCAGACACACCGCGCTCGATGAAGTTGCCCATCTTGTTGACGAGCACTTCGAGAGGACGCTGGATACCGTCGTAGATACTGGTCAGAAGACCGGGCCCGAGCTCGACTGCGAGCGAGAGGCCGGTATTCGAGACCGGTTCGCCGGGCTTAATACCCGAGGTATCTTCGTACACCTGAATGATGACGTTGTCACCCTGGATCTTGATGACTTCGCCCATCAGGGCTTCGTTACCGACCCTGACCACATCGTACATGTGGGCGTCAAGGTTGACCGCCGTTACGACTGGCCCGGCAATCCTTTTGAGGACGCCTTTTTTTGCTTCCTTTGCCTTTTTTACTTCCACAGATCAACACCCACCGATCGTTTGATTCTCTCTCTCATGGACAGGCCCCCTTCTTCGCCGCCAAGGGCAATGACGGTGGGCTTGACTGAGTTCTCAAGCGTGGTACGGAGCCGGCGGGGAAGCCGCTCCATGTCGCTGCTGTTTAACACCAGAATACCGACCTGTCCGTCCGAAAGGACGTTGGTGATGCTTTCGGCGAGTTTCTCATCGTTCTCCGCTGCGATGGTCTTTTTTATACCCGCAAGCCGGAACCCGAGGATGAACTCGCTGTTGCCGATGACTGCAATTTCCATCTTACATCACCAGGTATTTCCCGATTATATCCGCGGGGAGCTTGGACTCCTTGCCCCGGGCAAGAGCCCGGAGGTTTGAGACTTCGTACTTCTTCTTCTCGAGATACACGAGAATCGGGTAGATAGAGAACGGATTTCTCTTCGAGAGTTTTTCCATCTGTTCCATCTGGACCCGCACAAGGAGCGAAGCTATCTCGTGCACCGGCCGTTCGGTCTCGATGCTTTTTAAGAGTTCGATGACCGGCGCGGTATGGACCTTGCTCTTGAGCTGGTCGACAAACTCGCGGTACTCCTTTACCGTGTGTAACAGGGCAAAGTCGGCCGCAGAGATCGTGCCGCCGGGGATGTACATCTCTTTTGCATCTTCCCCGAGGTTGTCGGCCCGGAGCCTGAAGAGTGTCAGGATGTTTTTCACATCGATATCGAGCCGGATGTACGCAAGGAACAGCCGGCCGCCGGCACCCTCGCCGCTCGTTTCCGCAATGATCTCCGCGTAGAACTGCTTGTAGAGCTCGTTCTCCATCTTCGCAAACGACCCTGACTCTTTTGCCGCCGGGTATTCCCGGGCGAGCACCGGGTAGAGACGTTTGCCTTTGAGCGCGTCGATCACCCGGTCGGGACCGTCTTCGTTGAGGAGCCGGTCGAGCACGACCTTGTCGAGACTGCCTGCGGGAACAAGGACTTCCTTGATCTTGCCGGCCTTCATGCCCTGCATTTTGCCGCGGAGGATCGTGAGCACGTTCTGGATATCCCAGTACCTGAGGTAGGCGCGGGTGAACTGCTTGAGCGTCCCGGGCGTGATGGCAATGATCCGCTGGTACTCCTTTGCAAGGTTCCAGCTGAGCGCCACTTCCAGAAGGTCGATACCTTTGAACGTGGTGCCGAGCTCGTCGATCTCCTGCTTGTACGAGGTCTCTTCGATAATACGGGTAATCTCGGGAAGGCTCATGTTGAGCATCCGCTGGTACTCTTCGCGGGGGATGAGTTTTGCCTTTCTCACCCTCATCCTGGTACAGACGTAAATAGTGGGCGCTGAAATTCCTTTCATCCCTGCCATGTCTGTACCATCCTATCCGAAGAGGATATCAGATGCATCCTTGAGTCCGGATTCCCATACTTTGTTCATGAACGTGCGGTAGCTGTAGTCGATCTGGACTTCGTTTCCCTCGCTGTCGATGAGGATGCCCCCGTCGATATCGGCCGGTTCCCCGAGCGTAAACCCGGAAAACTCTGCCTCGGCAAGGACAGCCTTTGCTGCCGCAACATCCCGTGCATTGCAGTGGATACTGCCTTTTTTGATCTCCTTTTTGGCTTCAATCAGGAGCTTTTTGATCGCTTCACGGTGGAAGCTCTCGGGGAGCTTGGCAATCTCGGCGCGGGTGCTCTCGTACACTTCATCCAGAAGCGCTTTCTGGGTGTTTAAGATCTCACGCTTCACAAGAAGGTTGGCCGCAGAGACATCCTGTCCGACAATCCGGGATGCCTGCTTTGCCGAAGCATCCTCAGCTGATGTCTTGATCTCCGCGACTTTCCGGTCTGCTTCCGCGAGAATCCGGTCGGAGTCGGCTTTCGACTCGGCACGGATCGCATCCGCTTCCTTTTTGCCTTTTTCCCTGATCTCTTCCAGCACTGCTTCCAGTCCCATTGTTCTGCCTCGCTTAGAAGAGCAGGAGAAGCGCAATGACAAGACCGAAGATAACGATGGTTTCCGGAATGACCGTAAAGAGCAGCCCAAGACCAAAGAAGTCCTTGTTCTCTGCAATGGCGCCAACGGCTGCGGCACCGATACCCATCTCAGCAACACCGGTACCTACACCGGTGAGACCGACGGCGAGCCCTGCGCCGATTGCCTTCATTCCTACCTGCGATGCCTGAATCATTTCCATTGTCATAACTGCGTCTGCCATAATCTAGTCCTCCGTAAATTTCCTTTTCATTCCAAATGGATTGTATTTCTTGCCTCCACCCTTGTAGAACTTGGTGAAGAATTCGACATAATGCAACCGGATTGAGTGAAGACCACCGTCAAGGAGCCCGAGCGCCAGGTTAAACATGTGCCCGAGCAGGAATATCAAAACCCCGACGATGATCATGACTATTCCTACAATCGAGAGATCTTTCATGCCGGGATTGATGAACATCCCGATAGCCATGTAGTTGATCACCATTGCGATGGCGACCGACGACAGCCCTACGGCCGTCAGACGGGTGTACGAGAGCACGTGCGAGATGATCGTCGGGATCTCGATGATCTCGAGGACCGCGTCGCGTGCAATGAAGATGACCCCGAGCACGATACAGACGATCGCAAGGACGATCCCTACCGAGAGCCCGACTGCCACGATGGGCAGCTTGGTCATATCCGGCATGAGCGGGATCGGGAACATCGACCAGATGCCAAAGAGGATACCCCACATGACGAGGATCCAGCCAAGATTGGCAAGCACGGCCTTGATGCGGTGATCGCCATGGTCCTGTTTGGCGTGGTTGACCATGCCCAGCACCCTGCCGAGCGTGACATACAGGATACCGACCCAGACCGATACGATAAGGAGTTCGGCAATCGCTGCCCCGTGTCCTCCGGCTTCAGTCACGCCAATGTTTAAGTGGCGGCTGTAGATGATCGGGGCCCACGGGAGCTCGAATCCTAAAAATTCGCTGAAGAGAACCCCGAAGATGATGCTCATGATGCTCGCGTTCCTTAGAATTTTCAGGAACTGGCGGGTCTCTTCACCCTTCATGAACATCCAGAGTCCTGCACACAGGGCAAGCATCAAAAGACCGTACCCGACATCCCCGACAATGACCCCGAAGAAGATCGGGAACATGATGGCGAGGACGAGCGTCGGGTCTACTTCCGTGTACGTGGGGCGGGAGTAGACATCCATTAAGAGCTGTGCGGGTTTTGCAAACTCCGGGTTGTTGTACTCCACCGGGACGTTGTCGTGGACAGCGTCAACCGGCTGCTCGGAGACAAAGACCTTGCCGCCGGTCACCTTGTCGAGGGCTGCACTGAGCGCTGCGACATGGTCCGCCGGGACCCAGCCTTCTGCCACGAACACCTTCGAGGTGGTGGCAAACCGTAAGGGTGCCTCGGTCTTCTCGATCTCTGCACGGAACGCTTCCTCGCAGGCGACCAGGAGATCGGTGTGCGACTCCTTGATCGTGGTGAGTTTGGCGTTGATCCCGTCGATCTCTTTTTTTAAGGACGCGATCTGTTCCGTGTAATACGCGGTGCGGACCGTTGCAGTGCCGCTCTCTTCCGGGATTGCAACCGACTGGAACTGCGCTTCCTGCAGCTCGCGTTCGGCCTCGGCCCGGTCCTGTGCAGCGACCACGACAAGGACAAACTGGCGGTCCTTGCCTTTTACGGTCTCAATCTCGTGCGGGACGGATAGGGTCACGTCTTTTGGGACATAGCCTCCCAGCACGGAGAAGTGCGTATACCCGCCGAGAAGCGCGAGATCCACCGGGACCCCCGTAAACGGGGCGAGCTCTGCTATCTTCTGCTCGTACTCCTTTACTTTCGTGTCGAGTTTCGACCGGGCTGCTGCCAGGTCCTCGACCTCTTTTTCGATACCGGGAAGATCCTGTTCGATCTTCTGCCGTATTGCCGGCGTGCCTAATTTCTGTTTCGCTTCGATATCCTCGCCGCGTACAGAAAAGACGTTCTCGATTGCCCTGACCTTGACGAGCTCCTGCGATGCTTCCGTGGCCCCGTGAAGCGGTGTGCCGATCTTAAAGCCCTCGTACCCCTCGCGGCCCTGCTCCACATAGTCTTCGATATGGAACAGGCGCTCGCGGTAGAGCTCTTCGATGATCGGTTCCGCCTGGTCGCGGGATGCCACAATGAGCATCCGGCTCATCGGTTTAGGCGCCAACATGCAGCTGCTCCTTAAACCGGGATACCAGCAGCTGCACTGCTTTTGAGAGGTTCTTTTTGCCCTTCTCGTTCAATGCCGCTGAACGCCGATTGCCTTCCTGTATGATATCGGCGTGTTTTTGGGCTGCCTGGTGCCGTGCTTCTTCCAGTTTCAGCTTCTTGTACTGTTCAGCATTGCTCTGCGCCTTGGTTATCAGGTTATCGGCTTCCAGTTCGGCTTGGGAGCGTCGTTTCTTCTTCTCCTCCTGCGCCGCACTGACCATCGACTGATACTCAGCTTCGGTTTTCTTAATGTCGTCTAAGACCTCAGTTTTCATCCAACCCTCCACTCACGGCAGTACATTAGTTGGTGAAATTCACAATATATGTATTGTTATTTTCGATTTTCCAGCCCTGCCCGGCCTGAAAGGATCCCGGGTAAAAACAGCATTTTCTTAAAAATACTCAGTATTTATCGTTTTTTATGACCCCGCAGGATATCGCAGGGGAAAGGCCGTCCACCCGTATTCCCCCCGGTGTCCCAAAAAGCGTGATCCCGGCAAGTTCGTCCGATGAGCAGATCAGGTGCTGCTCCGGGTGGGTGCCCCGGATAATCGAGCAGTTCGTCCGGATCTCCGGGCCTGCGGAAACGACATACGGGATCCTTTTTGAGCCCGGGTGATCTTTTGGGAGAACGATCAGCGGCAGGTGGTGCGTCCGGACCAGTTCGAGCAGCATCAGGGCCGGTTCGGCCGGGCCGCCCCCGGGAGCGGAGACCGCCACGAGATCGCCCGGGCTCATGCCCTGGCAGTACTCCTCGTCACTGGTCTCGATGCAGAGCGAAAACGGCTCCAGCACGGAAGCTGCGAGCAGAAAAGAGTGCGTGCCCGAAAAGCGCAGGACATCGCGGGAAAAAGGGACGTTCATATTTCGTCGACATCTTCGGACTGGCAGGACGGGCACATCGGCCGCTTCCCGATGCCTTTGAACCGCTCCCCGCATTCCCTGCACCGGTAGTCCTTGGCCTTTACCCGGTCCGCCGGAAGATCGACGTCCATGGGTCCACCAATACTGCACATGGTTCCTGGTTCACCTCAGTATTCTATTCTCACCGGCCCGAGTATTTATGCCTGTTTGCCCCGGTTGGCCGGGCGCAGACCGGCCCGGCTTATATCACGAGCACGAAGTTGAAGACCACGAGGGTGATTACCAGGAGAACGCAGGAGTGCTTGATCCCCGAGGCGATCGATGCCTCGCCCATCTGCCCGGCAATAAGGCCCGAGAAGAGCGCCTGGGCGAGACATGCATGGTAGAGCAGCCGGTCGAATGCCCTGATCGGAACCGAGCCGATACCGGAGAGCGCGCCCATCGATGAAACGCCCGACGTATTGATATTGGCGAGCACCGGCAGGAACTGTGTCGAGAGTACGGCAACGACAAAGAGGAAGACAAAGAACGACAGGTACACGATCGCCGTGTAGATGAACATCTCGCCGAGCCGCTCTTTTTTTAAGGTCTCGCTCATCTTTGCATCGCTTGCGGCGATCGCGAGCACCTCGCCGATCTCCGCGCTCATCTCGCTTGCTTTGGTGATCAGCGTCACCGTCCGGGCAATCGCCGGCGTGCTCACCCGTTCCTCAAAGCGCATGAGGGCATCGTTGAAGTTCACGCCCCAGTCCATGTCGCGCTTGATCCGCCGGATCTCGTAACTCAGAAGGCCCAGGTTCGTGTTCACCATGATCCCGATAGCCTGAACGATCGTCAGCCCGACCCGGTTGATGCCGGCCATCCGCTCCAGGAAATCCGGGATCATCGTCTGGATCCCGTTGACCTTCTGGGCCCAGATCTCGTAGAAGATAGCATAGGGGATAAGGACGATCAAAAGCGCGATTATCACGTGGTCGTCGACGACTGCGATGAAAAGTTCCGGGTCGGTATATACCGGCATGCTGTGGAGAACGAGCACCAGGTACAGGATCGCAGCCGGGACGGTGATGTAGAGCGTCTGGTTGACATCGGAGACAAAGCTCTCGAACGGGTGCCGGATATAATGCGCGAGCGTCCGGATCTTGTCGTATTTCCGGAGCTGATCGAAGAGTGGTTCTTCCCCGGTCTTTTTGACAATCGGCACATCGGCAAAGGTGTTGAGGATCTTTACCCGGGTATAGCGCTCGGTCTTCTCCGATTTGGTCGATATGAGATCGATGAGGAGGATAAAGACGAGCGACCCGATGGGGATGATCGCATAGATCACGACAGAGAGCTGGATCACCGCAGCCCCGCCCATCATCCCCATGACCACCATGATGATGATCAAAAAGAGCGGCCCGGCCACAAAGAGGGTCACATAGGACTCGGCGACCATCGAGAGGATCGTCAGGAACTGTTTCTGCTCGAACCGCGCCTGTTCCTGGTACAGCCGGACCCGGTTTCCCAAGAACTCCGTCATATTGCCGCCGCTCTCGATGACCGAGATGAGATCTTCGATGAAATCCTTGAGTTTCTCTGAAGGCGTGGTCTCGCCAAGGTGCCGGATCGCAGAGATGACATCGGATCCGAAATAGTCCACATCGCGGACAACCTGCCGGAATTCGAGCGCCACCTCGCCGTAAATCCGGGCATGTTCCGAGATGGCGGTAAAGATCGTGGTGAGCTGGGACCCGCCTTTGCGCATCGCGTACATGTAGGCGACCGCATTGTGGAGGGTCAGGTTGATCCGGACGACTCGGTTCTTCTTTTCCACGGCAGGCCAGCGCATGAGGAGGGCCCAGATGATGTACGCCCCGACGAAAAATGCAACCGCGGCACCGGCGATCTCGATGGCAAGGATCCCGTACAAAAACGAGAAGTTATCCGGGATGCGGAGACCAAGGACATTGTAGATCCCCTTCCCGGAGGCTACCTGGATCGCAAAGAACCGGCCCAGAAGGTAACCGAGGATCCCAAAAAATACGCCCGAGAGAACAGCGATCCGTAACGATTTCCAGAGGTACTGCTCGAGCGTGACGCCGAACCGGGCGGAGACGAGGTCCGCGTGGAGGCTGCGGTAGCTGAGCGGGTCGCGCATCAGCCATCCCATGATCGAGTGCCGGAAATTCATCACAATACCTGTCGCAAGTCAGCAATGTGGGCGAGCACGTCTGCCCGGTTGATATGGTAGTTGTGGAAGAGGGAGGCAACCGAGATGTAGTCCCGGATCCCCTGGGAACGCATCTCTTCGAGCAGGTTCTTCCTGACCGCGATCTCCGTTTCGAGCTGGTCCCGGGTCCAGCCACGCCGTTCTGCGATAGAAGAGTAGATCCGCGACCGCCCGCTGTACGCGGTCTTGTCGTGGACCGGGTCGTAGACAAAGACGTTGTTGACCTGGAGGTTGCCGGTCGACGGATCGATGCCGATCACTTCGACGATCTCCTGGGCCCGGCGCACCCGCTCCGTTCCCCGGTAGATGAGCGCCTGGACGCTGATGACGTTTAAGGCCTGTACCATGTTGCGCGGCACGTTCAGGGGTTCGCTCTCCAGCCGGTGGATGGCGGCATCGACGCTTCCCGCATGCATGGTGGAAAACGTGGTGTGACCGGTATTCATCGCCTGGAAAAGCGTCTGGGCTTCGTCGCCCCGCACTTCCCCGACAAGGATATACTCCGGCCGCTGCCGCATGGCTGCCTTGAGGAGATCGAACATGTTGATCGAGGTGCTGCCCTCGGAAAGGGCATCCCGGGTCACGCTCGCGATCCAGTTGTCGTGGTAGAGCGTGATCTCCCGGGTATCCTCGATGGAGACGACCTTTGCACTGGGGGGGATAAAGAGCGAGACCGCATTTAAGGACGTGGTCTTCCCCGAGGCCGTCCCGCCGATAAACAGCATGCTCATGTTGTTTTCTATCGCAAGCCAGAAGTACACGAGTTCGTCGCTTGTAAACGTCCCGATCTCCATGAGCTCGATGGGTGAGAACGGGTCTTCACGGAACTTACGGATCGTAAACGAGGTGCCCCGGGTCGTCACTTCCGTCCCGAGCGTCAGCTGGAGACGGGAGCCGTCGGGCAGCGTTGCATCGAGCATGGGCGACCCGGTCGAGATGTGCTTGCCGGACCGCTGGGCAAGCGTAATTGCAAGCGAGGTAAGGACTTCGGATTCAAAGGCGATGTTGGTCCGGATGTTCCGGTAGGTCCGGTGGTACAGGAAGATCGGGATCCTGCTCCCGTCGCAGGAGATATCTTCGAGCCGGGGATCCTTCATGAGGGGGTCGATACGGGACCAGCCGATGAAGTTCCGGATCAGGTAGTATTCGATCTTAAAGAGCGAGATCCGGTCAAGCCGGAGACCGTAGTCCTCCAGAAGCGCAAATGCCTTGGTAAGGAGGATCTCCCGCCGGTCTTTTGTGATCTCATCGCCGGTCAGGATCAGGACATCGAGGAGATCTTCGTGGATGCGCTCCAGGATTTCGTACTCGAACTCGGAGAGCGGGGGCTCGAAGAGGAGATACTCGGTCTGGTTGGTTTTTTTATTGAGCGCGATGTAAACGAGCGTCCGCCCCTCTTCGATCCAGTACTGGTCGAGAAGTTCGTACCCCTCAGGAAGGCTCGCAGAGACGAGCGTCCCGTCGCGGGCAAAATCGTACTCTTCGATCGCGGTCTTCTCGCCCGCCCTCAGGAACCGGAAATAGTACCGGTAGCTGGCCTCGCGGTGCTTCTGCTGCGGGGCGGGGTCGTTTCCCGGGGCCGCTGCAGGTCCGGGAAGGGGATCGGTCAGGATATCCAGATCGTCCGGGCCGAGCCCGGTATCGGCAGGCAGGGATTCCGCTTGTTTTTTCTTTGAAAAAAGATCAGAGAGCCGCATTACGTTTCACCTGCCGGGATTCCTGTTCCATTCAGGTTATAGTTCGGGAGACTCGTATAAATACTATTTTTCTCTTTTTTTAAAAACCGGGCGGGAGAACGTGCCAATAACCCTCCGGCCGGTTCCCGCCACAGGTATATGTAGCAAGAGGATGCATAATTTTCTTTGACAGCCGGCGGTAAAGACCGCGGAGCCAGGTACATGCAGGAGATACAGACGCAACGGATGCCGACCGGGATCGCATCGCTCGATCCCATCCTTGACGGGGGAATCCCGCCGGGGACCATGACCCTCCTTTTGGGGGAGATTGGGGCCGGCCACTATGAATTCGTGTACAGTTCCACGGTGAACTCGCTCTCGTGCATGATTAAACCCGGCGAGACCGAAAAGGTCTGCCCGGCCGGCATCGTGTACGTCACGTTCACCCGGCTCGAAGCCGATGTCCGGCATGAGATCGTGCAGTCATTCTTTGGAGATGGCGTGACCGAAGGGATCCCCGGGATCCGGTTCGAGGATCTCTCCGACCAGTATTTCGACCGGAGCATCGTGCCCGACACCTGGTACAGCAAGAGCGACACGCTCGCCCGGCTCCAGAAACGCTCCGAACATGCGAACATCTTCCTCCGGCTCATCCAGATATTCGATGCCGTAGCGCCGGGGAGCATGGTAATCCTCGATTCGATCACCGAGCTTGCTACCCAGAGCACCCTGCCGAATTTCTGGAACGATCTTGCCGGTTTCCTCCGGGGCGTCCAGCGGTTCGCAAAGACAAAAAACCTGACCGTGTACCTGCTCTTGAGCAAAGGCATCATCGAACCCGCCCGGGAGACCGAGCTCGAAGATATCGCCGACGCGGTCTTCCTGTTCCGGTGGGAGGAGAGCACCGGGTCCCGCCGGCAGCGGATCATGTACTTCGAGAAGTTCCGGGGCGTCATGCCGCACCTGGAAGAGCACGACCTGGTGAAATTCGCCGTCAAGATCTCGACCACCGGGGGATTTGAAGTGAGCAATATCAGGATGGTCATATGAGCATTCTTCCGGGAAAACGGGTGAAAGTCGGTATTGTCGGGCTCGACGACATGCTGGGCGGCGGGCTGATCCCCGGGAGCATCTGCGCCGTTATCGGGATGTACGGGACCGGGAAGACAACGTTCTCCCTCGAATTTGTCTGGGACGGGATCAAAAGGGGCGAGAAGGTGATCTACATCAGCCTCGAAGAGCGGGAAGACCGGCTCATCACCTACATGAAGCAGAAGGGCTGGGATGTGGACCCGTTCCTCCAGAAGGAGCTCTTTATCATCAAGCTCGACCCGACGGACTTCAACCTGGCGAATAACCGGATCAAAAACGAACTCCCGAACCTGATCTCCGAGTTAAAAGCGACCCGGGTGATCATCGACCCGATCTCGCTTTTCGAGGACCTGTTCACGTCCGATGCCGAGCGCCGGCGCGAGATGTTCCGGTTCATCGAGGGGCTGCGGGACAAGGAATGTACCGTGATGATGACCTCCGAGACCGACCGGGGCAACCCGTTTTCGAGCCGGCACGGCCTCATCGAGTACCTGGCCGATACGGTGATCCTGCTCCGGTACGTGCGGTCGAGCGATCTCACCGACGTACACCTTGCGCTCGAAGTGGCAAAGATGCGGATGTCTGCCCATTCCCGTGAGATCAAGCCGTACGAACTCGAACAAACGCAGGTCACGGTGTATTCGGAAGCGAATGTGTTTTAGGCCGGGGAATTTTTCCGGCTGCCGGATTATTTTTTTCTCAAGGATCCCGGTGGACCGGCAGCAGGCTGTTTGTTTTTTGGCTGCGGCAGGCTGTTTGATCCTGTACGTTTGGGGCATCCCCGGGTCAGCGACTCCTTCTGCCGTATTCTGTTCACATATGTTACCTGTTCCGGAGAATGCAGGTTTCCGCAGATCCTTTCTCCGACGGAGAGCCGGAACAGGGTGATCCCGTAAAACCGGTTTCCAGTGGAAATTGTGTCCACGCCCATAGAAATTCCTGATTTAATCGCGTATTTCTAAAAATGCCACGATTTTAAGGCATTTTAAACCTGCAATTTAGCGGGCTTCCTGCGGCAGGGTTTTTGGGATCGATGGAATGGTCATATGAGCCTGAGATCTGCCAACCGGTGCAATCCGTGAGCGCTTCTTGGATTTACGACGGGGAAATTGGTCTGAGCGATGGAATATCGACGGTGACTCTCTATAAGAAGACGCTCCTGGGGGCTGTCGCCCCCGCCGCGTGGGCATCCCCCCCATTGCAATAGCTCTGTATTACCTGTGCCGGGAGCGGTTCTGAATGCAGGTAAGTCAGAGTGCATCGCATGTGCGCCCCGTCCCCCTCGGGGGACTGGTGGCGCAAGAGGGGGGTAGCACGCAGGAAGACCGGCACGAACCGGCCAGCCTCAGATTTTTCCTGCAAAATTCCCATCAGCCCCAAAATTTTTCCGGCAATTTCCTTTTTCGTCCGGAAAAATCCGGGCGTACAAACTTTCGTCCGGAAATTTTTTGGATTTTTCAGATTTCAAACCGGAAAAAATCCGGCCGGAGAAATTTCAGTCCAAATTTTTTTTCTTTTTTCAACTTTCAACCGGAAAATTTTTTGGTTTTTCAACTTTCGCGGCCAAAAAAAGTCCGGGTTTTTTTGATCCCGGTGCCGGGTCCGTATTGCTGGATTTACGCCGGAGAAGTGAGTTAGTTGTATAACTAACACCTTTTTTTCCAACTTTCGCGCCAGATTTTTTTTCTTTTTTCAAATTTCAATCCAAAATTTTTTAGGATTTTCAACTTTCGAACCGAAAAAAATGTGCCGGAAAAACTTTCGCGCCAAAAAAATCCGGGCATACCAACTTTCGAGCCGGAAATTTTTGGCCGAAAAAAATTTCAGACCGTGCGGGCGGGACGCGATCGGCCGGATCGGATTTTCCGGCCCGGGAAGTCTCCGTCGTGGTATCTACATCAATAGCCTGTTTTTCCAACTTTCGCTGCGATCGTTTCAAAATTTTTTGGCGCGAAAGTTCGTACAAGCGAGAAAAAAATCTCTTATATCGTTATCCCCAGGATATCCAGCAGCACGAGCACCAGCACGCCCGGAATGCCGCCGACCCCGCAGATGATGATCGTGGCAAGGCTGTAACCGAGGTCGGGTTTCCCGAGCCAGGACATGACCCCGAGCGTGTTTAGGATGAATAAGAAGATGAGGCCGAGCACCGCGTTGACCACGAGCACGGCGAATTTTTTTACCAGGTAATAGGCAATGGCGAGGATCGCAACGATCAAAACGACCGCGAGGATGATGTTGCTCATTGTTACGTACCAACGACCCGGACGTTCTTAATCCTTACCGGGGGCAGGATGTACGACCCGATTGCCCGGCTCTCCTTCCCGAGCGCTGCAACGGACCGCATGAGATCGAAGAAGTTCCCGGCAAGCATGGCGCTCCTGACCGGCTCTGCCAGGTCGCCGTCCCGGATGGTAAACGCGTTCGACATCTCCACCGAGAAATCGCCGGTTAAGGTGTTTGCGGTATGGGCTCCTACGACTCCGTGGACATAGACGCCCGGTGCATCGTACAGATCGCTCCTCTTCCCATCGACAACGAAATTGTGGTGGCCGATGGCAGGCGAACCGCCCGGGCCGCCGCGGACTGCGCTGCCGGTAGAAGCCGTCCCGGCCCGGTACGCGGTCCGGCAATCGTAGGCAAACCCGGCAAGGACGCCGTCTTTTACAAAATCGAGCCGGTGCGTGGGCGTACCCTCGGCATCGAACCACGTGCTCCCCAGAGCACCGGCCCGGTGCGGGTCGTCGTACAGGGAGACGAGCGGGGATGCGACCTCTTCTCCGATCTTTCCTGCCAGCTTCGAGCGGCCCTGGAGCACGTTCCGCCCCGAGAGCGACGGGACGAGGATGCCCGAGAGCAGATCGGCAAACGCCATGGGCGAGAGGACGACATCGTAGGTGCCGGTTGCGATCTTCTTCCCGTCTTTTGACCGCTCGGCAAGCGCTGCGGCCCGCTCCCCGACCCGGCGGGCATCGATCGCGCCGGCCGATCCGGCCGCATCGAACTCGTAGCCCGTTGACTGGCCGCAGACTGCATCGAGCGCTGCCGAAACCTCGGTCTGGCGCGAGGTGTACCGGACGCCGCGGCTGTTTGCGATCGTGACCTCGCTGTACATGACCCCGGCGCCGCCGGAGGTGACCGCTGCCCGCGGGTGTTCTGCCGCCCCTTCGAGCATCTCCCGAACAAGGCGTTCTGCGATCCCGGGACCGACTTCCAGCCCGGGATCGAAGGTCAGGTCGGCCCGGGAAAGATCGGCCGGATCCGGGAGGCCGTGCCATTCGCTCTTTGTTGCGAGCCGGCCGCTCGCGATCGCTGCATCGAGGCAGGCCTTCCACTGGCCGGGATCGTTCGTGCTCGATATCCCGATCCTGCCGTCCTTTATCGTGCGGATGCCAATGCCGCTCTCAATTGCCGAGGTGCAGAGGCTGATGCGGGTTTTTTTGAGATCCGCCGATACGGACGTGCCGCCTGCCAGGAACACCTCCACCTCGTCCGCTTTTGTTTTTCCTGCCTGTAAGAGCTCTTCAATCCACGCCACTGCCGCCCACCACCGCATTGTGCAGGAAAACGAGCGGCGCCCCGTCGCTCACCGGCACGCTCTGCCCGCCTTTCCCGCAGTATCCCGCATGCATCTCCCGCTTCTTCCCGCACAGGGCAACCCCGTGGAGCGTTTTGAGGATTTCGCCCGAGAGGGAGACGTCACGCACCATCTGTGTCTTCTCGCCGTTCTCTATCAGGTAGCCGTACTCCGCGTTGAACTGGAATACTCCCCGGCCCGTGTCTACCTGGCCGCCCCGGCTTCCGGCAAGGAAGATCCCGTTCCTGCATTCGGCAAAGATCTCATCGTCCGAGGCATCGCCGGCCTCGACAAACGTGTTGCTCATCCGCACGAGCGGCGGTTCGCCGGGCATGGCCCGGGCATGGCCGGCCAGTCCGTGCCCCACTGCGGCAAGCGTCTCCCGGTTGTGGAGGAATGCGTTTACCCGGCCGTTTTTGATGAGCTCGGTCCGGCCCACGGCAACGCCTTCGGCATCGATCGGTTCGAAGCCGAACTCATACAGCGACGGGTCGTCCACGATGGTGAGCCGCGAATCCCCGATTTGTTCGCCAGTCCGGCCTTTCAGGACGGAATTGCCCTCTTCAACGAGATCTCCTTCGCAGGCATGGCCGACCGCCTCGTGGGCAAGGACGCCGGCAAGCTCCGGGTCGAGGATCGCATGCATGATCCCGCCTTTGGCTGCTTTTGCATCGAGCAGGGAGAGCGCCAGCCCGGCTGCTTTGCGCCCGGCCTCTTCCTTGTGCCGGAGGTTGAACCCGTGGATGGTCCGGTCGGGCTCGTAGGCCATCTGGCTGTCGCCGTTTCTCGATGCAACGGCAACAACCGCAAACCCCGAGCGGCAGGACTCAAACGAATACCCGCTGCCGGAGCTGTCAAAAAAGCGGACGGTCTCGATCCGTTCGAGATAGTTCGCCCGCCGGCTCGATATCTGCGGAAGGTCTGCCGCCTTCTCGATTTTGCCGAGCAGTGCGGCCTTCTCTTCGAGGCCGATCTCCCGGCAGTCCTCCTTTACTTTGGGAACGGGAAGGATCGTGCGGGAAACGTCCGCAAGGCTGACAGGATCCCCGGTCAGCTGCGCAAGGCGCAGGCCGGATGCAAGGAGCGTCTCGAATTTTTTCCCGGTAAGCTCTTCGGGCTTGTCGGTCTCGACGATTCCCCAGCCGTGTGGCCCGAGAACCCGGACAACGGCTTTTTTAAAAAAGGAGACGCCGGCGGACTCGATCACACCCTTGTCGATATCGATGTGGGTGGTCTCGCCCGTTACCTGCCGGACATCGTAATACCGGATCCCGGGTATCTCGGTCATGCTGCCGTCTTATTGACCGACGCCGGTTCGGCAAACATCGCCGTTGACCGGGCCGCCATCTGCTTGAGCTTGGCGAGGAACCCGTCCATGTTCTCCGGGACAAGGGCGTACTTGAGCACCTCGTCGATGGTATCGACCGGGACGATGGTGACAAGGGGCTTGTACTGCTCCTCGATTAAGACATCGTTGAGGTTCATCCGCGGGATGAGCACGGTCCTGATGCCGGCTTTTACCGCGGCCTCGATCTTGTAGGTCACGCCGCCGACCGGGAGCACGTCGCCCCGGACCGAGAGGGAGCCGGTCATGGCAAGGTCCTGCCGGACCGGGATCCCTTCGATGGCGCTGATAACCGCCGTCGCGACACTGACCGATGCCGAATCTCCCTCGACACCCATGTAGGTGCCGATGAACTGGATGTGGATATCGATGTTCTTGACATCGCGGCCGGTGAATTTCTTTAAGATCGCACTGACGTTCTTGATCGATTCCTGGGCGATCTCCTTTAAGAGACCGGTTGCGATCACTTCGCCGCCGGCCTTCCCGATTGCCGGGGTCACTTCCGCCATGATGGGGAGGACCGAGCCGGCATCGCTGCCGGTGACCGCAAGGCCGTTGACCCGGCCGACCCGGGTGCCTTCGACCACGGTCATCTCGTACTCGCGGAGGTGCCGGGTCACTTCATCGGAGACCTGGTCCTCGATCGAACGGGCGGTCTTCTTTGCGGTGATCACGTGGGCGGCGGTGGTGAGCGTTGCCCCTTCCTGCCGGGCGATATCGCCCGCGACACGGATGAGCCCGCCCATGTCGCGGAGCTTTAAGGTAAGGTGGCCTTTCCGGTTCGAGCGCCGGCGGGCTTCGCGGATGATCTCGTCGATTGCCGTCTTGTCGAAGTGCGGGATCTTGCCGTCGTTTTTTACTTCCTGGGCAATGAAGCGGACGTACTTCTCCCGGTTCTCGGGCGTGTCCTCCATGCTGTCGGCCATGTAGACCTCGTACCCGTACCCGCGGATACGGGACCGGAGCGCCGGGTGCATGCCCTGGATCGCATCGAGGTTGCCGGCCGCGACCATCACGAACTTGCAGGGAACCGGCTCGGTCCGGACCATGGCGCCGCTCGAACGCTCGCTCTGGCCGGTGATGGGGAACTCCCCTTCCTGGAGAGCGGTGAGCAGGTTCTGCTGGGAGTGCGGGTCGAGCGTATTGATCTCGTCGATGAAGAGGACGCCGCCGTTCGAACGGTGGATGGCGCCGCCTTCTACCCGGTCGTGGGCGGGGGTCTCAAGGCCGCCGCTCTGGAACGGGTCGTGCCGGACATCGCCGAGGAGCGCTCCCGCGTGCGAACCGGTTGCATCGATAAAGGGTGCGGCGCTTTTCGTATCGTTCGACACGAGGAGCTTGGGGACCATCGCCTCTTCGCGGGGCGTGGTATAGCGCAGGGCGAGGAAAACGAATGCTGCGGCGATAACACCCATCAGCCACTGGTAGGTGATGAACGCGTACCCGATGATACCGATGATGAGGATCAACAGCAGCGTGTTGCGGAACTGGATCTTCTTTTTCGCCTCGGCCTTGTGGGCGGCAACGATCTGCTTGCCCCGGCCCGCAGCAACGGTCCGGATGATCGGGTTGTTGGGGTCGTCGGAGTTCGGATAGACCAGGATGTCCTGGAGCTCCTCTTTTGGCAGGAGCTGGGCCATGGCTTTTGCGAGCATCGACTTGCCCGTGCCCGGGCTTCCGATCATCATGACATGCCGGCGCTGGGTGGCGGCCTTCTTGATGACTTCGACCGCACGTTCCTGGCCGATGACCTGATCGATCAGTTTTGCCGGGACCTCGATCTGTGAGGACGCTCCCTCAACCACCGGCACTGCCGGCTGTGCCGCTTCAGGTGCTGCGGCTGCCTGCCCTGCTGCAGGCTCCGGCGCCGGGCTCACATGAGCCTTTTCATCCTGCACCGGTACTGTTTGATCCGTGTTTTCCATTGGAAATTTTCCTCACTACAACCCGTGGAGTGTCTGTATACGTGGATTTTCCATATATTTTGACGCATGATAGTTTAAGTAGTTTGTAGCGTATGCAAAGCCGGGAGGAACGGCCGGTTTTTTCATGCAAAAATTCTACTATCAAGCAGGGAACAATAGTACGGCAGGAAACGGTCAGCAGCCCCACTAACGGCTTCCGGTTCGGGTAATGGTACCATGAAAGTCATCAGCACGGAAAGATCCCAGGTTCTTGCTTCGCGCATTGCCGGGGCCCTCGGCACCGGTATCGTGGATGTGAAATTTTCCCAGTTCCCCGACGGGGAGCTCTACCTTGCAGCGGCCACGCCCGATGACGAGATGGTGATTGTCGGGAGCGTGACCGATAACAATGCGCTGGTCCAGCTGCTCCTGTTAATCGATGCCTGCGAGGGATCGAAGAACCACCTTGTGCTGCCCTATATGGCCTATGCCCGGCAGGACAAGAAGTTTAAGGACGGGGAACCGATCAGCGCCCGTGCCATTGCCCGGCTCTTTAAGCACAACCTTGCGGACTGCACCACGGTCAACATCCACGAGCCGGACGTGCTGAAATATTTCGGCGTGCCGACCAGAAACATCTCGGTGGGAAAGGAGGTCGGGGCATACATAAAGACCCTCGGCCTCGACAATCCGCTGATCCTCTCTCCCGACGACGGGGCTCTTTCGTTTGCACAGGGCGTGGCCTCGGCCGGCGGGTGGGACTGCGATTACCTGGACAAGACCCGGATCTCGGGTACCGAGGTGAAGATGGCACCAAAGGAGATCTCGTCGAAGTCCCGGCCGGTCGTGATCGTTGACGATATCATCTCGACCGGCGGCACGATCGCGACCGCCGCGGGCATGCTGTACGAGCAGGGGGCAACGGACGTGTACGCGGCCTGCGTGCACGGCGTCCTGATCGGCGGGGCGTACTCCCACTTAAAGGTGAGCGGCATCCGCGAGATCTTCTGCAGCGACACGATCGAGCGGGGGTGCAGCCGGATCTCGGCGGCTCCCTGCATTGCAGCGGCACTGAAACACTAAAAGAGCGGGGGATTTTTCCCTGCCCGGGCAAGAACGGTCACCTCAATGAAATGCGTGCTTGATTCCTCAGTCTTTTTTCTGGATTACCCGGCGGACGGGGAGTGCTACACCACGCCATCGGTCGTGGACGAACTTGTTGACCTGAAAAGCAAGTGCCGGTTCGACCTGCTCGTTTCCGCCGGCCTTGCGGTGCAGGCGCCGGAGAAGGGCGACCTTGCCCGGGTAAAAGAGGCGGCACAAAAGACCGGCGACGTTTCCGTGATCTCTGCCACCGACTGCGATCTGCTCGCGCTGGCGCTCGGCCTTGGCGCTACGATCTTCACCGACGACTTTGCGATCCAGAACGTGGCTGCGGCCCTAAAAATCCCGGTGCAGCCGCTCCGGCAGCGGGCCGCAAAACCGGTGGCATGGAAGTACCGGTGCAGCGGGTGCGGGCGGTACTACAAGACGGAGATGCCCGGCGGGGAATGCCCGGTCTGCGGCGCGGCCATCAGACGAAAACTTAAATAGATTACCACAAATCTTCTTTTCTATGTCTTCCCTTGACGATCTGATTGCCCGGGCCAAAGTGCTGTTATCCGAAGGGCACAGCCCCGGCCAGATTGCAGACGAACTATCGCTCTCCATGGAGACGGTGACCTGGCTTTTGACCCAGGCAAAGGGAGGGGCCGCCGCTCCCACAAAGGATGTCCACATCGACTGGACCGCGGTGAGCAGCCAGGCGCCGCTCCTCGATGGCATCGCCCAGATGCTCCTCAACCGGTACTATTCGGCACAGAAAACGGACGAGTCCCCGGCAGCGGACGTGATCGTGGGGATCGCCCTCTCGGGAATCCCGCTCGCAACCGTGATCTCCGTACAGGAGGCGGCAAAACTCGCGATCTACCACCCGGCAAAACAGAACGCAAGCGAGCACCCGGTCGGCTCGATCAGCGGGAACTTTGCGCAGATTGCAGACGAGCGCTGCATTATCGTAGACGATGTGATCACCTCGGGGAACACGATGCGGGAAGTCGTGAAGTACTTAAAGAAACACGGGGCAACGCCCGTTGCCATCTGGGTGATCTTCGACAAGCGCGGCATCCGGGACATTGATGGCGTGCCCTTGTACTCGCTCTTCAAGATATCCCGTATAGACTGAAACATTCCTTTTTTACCGGAACTTCACTAGATCATTTTTATATAGAAGTTCAATTCCACCTTTTACAGCATTAGAGGATCATCTATGTTATCTGGTCAACCGATTATCATCCTAAAAGACAATGTGGAGCGCAACACCGGCAAGGAAGCCCAGCGCTCGAACATTATGGCCGCAAAGGCAATTGCAGGTGCCGTGCGGACAACGCTTGGCCCCCGGGGCATGGACAAGATGCTCGTGGGATCCACCGGCGACATTGTGATCACGAACGACGGCGCGACGATTTTACAGGAGATCTCGGTCCAGCACCCCGGTGCGAAGATGGTCATCGAGGTCGCAAAGACCCAGGACGATGAAGTCGGCGACGGCACCACGACCGCGGTCGTCATTGCCGGCTCGCTCATGGAGCAGGCCGAGAAGCTGCTCGAACAGGGTATCCACCCGACCGTGATCGCCCAGGGCTACCGGCTCGGCATGGAAAAAGCGCTCGAGATCACGAAGTCACTCTCGTTCAAGGTCGACCCCACGGACCGCAAGACCATGCTCAAGATCGCCGACACCTCGATCACCGGCAAGTCCATTGAGTCCGTCAAGAAGAAACTCGACGGCATCATTGTCGATGCGGTCATGACGATTGCAGAGAAGCAGAACGGCAAGTACCTCGCGGACGAGGACGATGTTCTCATCAAGAAGCAGAAGGGCCAGGCCATGGACGATGCAGAGCTCATCAGGGGCATTGTCCTTGACAAGAAGCGCGTGAACGAGGGCATGCCAAAGAAGGTCACGAAGGCAAAGGTCGCCCTGATTGCAACGCCGCTTGAAATCACCAAGACCCAGGTAAAGGCCAAGATCAAGATCACCACCGCCGACCAGATCGCTGCATTCTCCGAACAGGAGCGCGAGACCTTAAAGCGGCTCGCCGACGCCATCGTGGCCGCCGGTGCAAACGTGGTGCTCTGCCAGAAGGGTATCTCGGATGCAGTCCAGTTCTTCCTTGCAAAGAACGGGATCTACGCTGTCGAGGATGTTCCCGAGAAGGACATGAAGTACGCGGCCCGGGCACTCCACGCAAATATCGTGAACAAGCCCGAGGACCTTACGGCAAAGGACCTCGGCACCGCGGAAACCGTTGAGGAAGACAACGATATCGACATCACGAGAATCTCCGGCTGCAAGAACCCGAAGGCAACCACCATCCTGCTCCGCGGCACGAGCGACTACCTGCTCGACGAACTCGAACGGGCAGTAGTGGACGGCACCAGCGTGATTATGGACGCCATTGAGGACGGCACGTACGTGGTCGGCGGCGGTGCGGTCGAGACCGAGCTCTTAATGAAGATCCGCAACTATGCCGAGACGGTCGGAGGCCGGGTCCAGCTCGCCATCGAGGGATATGCAACGGCATTCGAAGTCATCCCCCGCACGCTTGCCGAGAACTCGGGCTACAACCCGATCGACAAGCTCGTCGAGCTCAAGAACGCCCACGCCAAGGGCAAGAAGACCGCCGGCCTCAATGTCTATAACGGCCAGGTCATCGACATGCACGCCGAGGGCGTGCTCGAGCCGCTCCGCTCCAAGCGCCAGTCGATCGAGAGCGCTTCCGAGACCGCGATCATGCTGATCCGGGTCGACGACATGATGATCACCCAGTCCAAGGCCCCGGCCGGCATGCCGCCGATGGCATAACAAAAAATACCATAGTCCTTTTTTTTACCCGGAGCGATCCCGGCATTTTTGATAGGTAACTTTTAGTGGGATCGAAAAGAACATGATTGAGCGAGTGCCGAGGTAGTCTAGCCCGGGAAGGCGGTAGCCTCGAAAGCTACTGGCGCCCTGCGCCTCGGGAGTTCAAATCTCCCCCTCGGCGTTATCAGCCGGCAAACGACCGGTCGTTTTTCAAATGATTTCTGCCCGATAGCCCGGGCCAGTTCCGGGCGCCGGCACGGCGGGTAAAAACGGGTTATGCGGGGGAGACCGCAGGAAATCGCATACCGTCCGGGAAACTTTCGGTATCTATCCTTCCATTATACAAAATCCTAAATATCACCTGTACGTAGTATATCGTAACTGGATAGTGTTCCCCACCATTTTTTGGGGTGATCGGACGATGCTGAGGATCAAGAAGAACAAGCCTGCGATCTCGGGAGAGGTCAAATCGTTCCGTACGGTACGGCGCCTCAATATCAACCGGACCTACACACCGCTCAAGATCGGCATTGTCGCAGGCTACATCCTGCTCGGCATGATCTCGGCATCCTCTTCGATGTTCGGGATCCTTGTCGGTGCGCTGCTCCGGATTGCCGGGTACTGATCGGCCCATACCTTTTTTAGCCGGCTGTTCCCCGGGATCTCCCTCAATAAAAACGCCCGTTTTTAGAAAAATAACAGGATGCCGAGCGTCCCGTGGATCACCGCACACGCAATGGAGAAGACGGCGAGCCGGGGATGCCAGGCAAAGGGGATGGTGCGGATGCCGTGCCGGTTCGCAACGGCAATGCCTGCGGTGCAGAGGAACCCGGTAAGCGTCAGGATCCCCAGGTACATGATGAGGGGTTTCCCGAAAACGGGATAAAACGTGATCTCCGCTAACATTATTGCGTCACGATCACCGTGCCGGTCATCTCCGGGTGGAGGCCGCAATTGTAGGGGAAGGTACCGGCGTCATAGAACCGGACCGAGAACCCTTCGCCATTCCTCAGGACTCCCGACGGGTTGATCTTGGATTCCTTGGAGAACACGACAGAATGCGTAATGCTGTCCTTGTTGACCCAGCGGACGATCGAACCGGCCTTTACGGTAATCGTGTCCGGGGTAAATGCCATGTCCTTTATGATGATCGTGTTATCGGAGACCGAGACCGGCGTGGTTGTCGGGGTCTTTGCCAGCGTGTAGGTGTAGGTTGCCGTGACCTGGTCCGCGGGCGTGGCAGTGGCCGTGGCCGGCTGTGCCGGCGCTGCGCTCTGCGTGCATCCTGCAACGAGGATGAGGCAGGCAGCAAGAAGTGCAAGAACGGGATATGCCTTCATGATACAGTTCCTCTTTGTAACGGTTGTTGTTTTTATGTTACGCGATCGGTCCTCTTAAACTGATCCGGGCCGGGAAGCACGGTCACCGGCCCGGATCCAAGGATCGCAAGGCAGCCATCGAGCCGGTAGTAGTCCGCGAGCGCCTGCCTGCGGATAAGGTCCTCGGGCAGGCAGCGGGCAAACTTGGATGCCGCAGGGGCCGGCAGGGGCAGGAATGCGCCGGCCTCTCCGGGCGGGGCGGCCGCAATCTCCCGGATCGCGTCTGCCACCCGTCCGGTGGCTCCCTCTTTTCCGGCCCGGAAGACCCTGACCCGCTCGTCATCGTACCGCACCTCGGTTTTTTTTAGCCGGCCCCGGAGGAGATACGCGAGCACCCGGTTGAACCGGCTGCCGTGGAACGAGTACACGACCACGGCTTTGCCGGCAGTTCCTTTCTCCTCGCGGAGGGCAAGGCCGGCGGCTGGGAGACCTTCCGGGAAGTTATGGAGCGCCGCGGCAAGGATCTCCTGCTCTGCCTCCCCGAGCGGGAGCGTGCTCGCACCGCGGGCGGCAATCCGCTGGACGGCTCCGGCAATCACCGGCGAGAGCGATGCCTCTTCGCCCGGGGAAGTAAAGATCCTCCCCGACCGGGTGCCGCCACCGCCCGGGACCACGACCACAAGGCCGTGGCTCTCGTCGCACTTGACCACCGACCAGGTCGAGCCGCCAAGGGCAAAGTCCCCCGGGTTCTCCCGGCGGGCAAACCGGGCGTCCACCATCCCGACCGGCTCGCCCTCGGGCGTCACCGCCCGGTACTCGCCCCCGCCGGCGATCACCGAGTACAGGTCCCGGTAATTCGAGCGGCCGAACTCCCGCTCCAGGGCCGGGCCGGGAAGGATGATGTCGCCATCGGCGTCGAGGTATCCCCCCTCCGTGAGGTACGCGAGGATCCGGTCGAACTCGTCTCCGGTAATCCCGGCAAACGCGGGGAGCGCGAGGAGGTCGCGGGCGAGCGTTCCCCGGCCCGCCCGCTTTGCAGCGGCCACATACAGGAAGAGCTGCTGGACGAGCACGGCATACGGTTTTTGTAAGGGAACGAGCGGCTCGACCTGTTTTTCTCTCGCGCATTCGAGGATGGCGCAGCTGGTGAGCAGTTCCCTTGGATCCGAGAGGAGCCACGCGACATTCGCCGGCCGGTCCCTCCGGCCCGCCCGGCCCATCCTCTGCAAAAACGATGAGACCGAGTCCGGCGGCCCGGCCTGCACCACGATGTCGAGGTCCCCGATATCGATCCCCAGTTCGAGCGTGCTCGTGCAGACTATACAGGCGCCGTCGTCGCTGTGGAAGGCCGCCTCCGCCTCCTTTTTTTTGGCTGCAGAGACCGAGGAGTGGTGGATGGAGAGGTTGGGGATAATTCCCGCCGCCTGCTGCACGATCTCCTCTGCACCGGCCCGGCTGTTGACAAAGACGAGCGCCTTTTTTTTGGCAACGAGCCGGGCAAGGGCATCTATCCTCCGGGCCGGGTCCGGCTCGACCACAAACCGGAACCGTTTCTCTGCCGGCAGCGCCGGGACCGCGACCACCTGCTTTTTTTTGGCGCCGGGCGAGAACCAGGCAAGGACTTCCTCCGGGTTACCTACCGTTGCCGAGAGGCCGATCCTCTGCACCGGTTGTCGTGCGATCCGGTCGAGCCGGTCAAGGAGGACTTTCATCTGCACGCCCCGCTCCGATTCGACAAACGCGTGGAGCTCGTCCGCGATCACGTACCTCAGGTTCGCGAGATCGGCACGGAGATCCTTTTCGTGCAGGAGCACTTCGAGCGATTCGGGCGTGATGAGCAGGAACTGCGGGGCCTCGCTCTCCTTCCAGCCCCGGCCGCCTTTCGGGACATCGCCGTGCCATTTTGCAAGCGAGAGGCCGGTGGGCCGGGCAAATGCCGCGATCCGCTCTTCCTGATCGTTGATGAGCGCCTTTAAGGGCGAGAGGTAGATGCAGGCAACGCCCGGTGCGCCGGATTTCAAAATATCGTCGACCACCGGAATAAGCGCGGCCTCGGACTTGCCCCCCGCGGTCGGGGCGAGCACGAGCACATCGTTTTTTTGGGCGATTGCCCGGTACGCCCGCTCCTGTACCTCGCGGAGCTCGGTCCAGCCCAGCCGCTCTGCAAGCACGGATTTGAGCGACTCGTGGAGACCGGGAAAAACCGAGGGCGTCGTAGTACTTCCCTGTTGCACTCAGCGCGTTATGGCCTTTTCCGGGAAATGGCGGGAGGGCAGCAGATCGATATGATAATCGTTATATACGATCATTCCCATAAAACCGGACGGTAACACTATGCCGGTGCAACGGGACATGTTCAAAAGATTCTCGGCCCGGTTTATCGCTTTCTTCGGTTTTAGGTAGGGGACCCGTTTTAGTCGTGGTTCCCCGCGTATCGTATCCTGCATAGAGGTTACCCGAGGTTTATTCTATGCTCGTTCTTGGGATTCCTGATCCTCAGATATGGATTGGCTATGGGCTTGCCATCGGTTTTACGCTGGCGTGTATCGTGTACGGAATAGTAAACTGGAACAAGGGAGGGGAAACCGGTGGCAGTTGACCCGGTCACGATGACCGCGCTCGTGGTCGTCTACCTTGCCATTACGTTTGTCATTGCCTACTATGCGTACCGGAAGACAAAGAGCCCCGAGGATTATCTCGTGGCGGGAAGGTGCAGCCACCCGGCGGTAATCGCGCTCTCGTACGGGGCGACCTTCATCTCGACCTCTGCTATCATCGGTTTTGGCGGCCAGGCGGCCAACCTCGGGATGGGGCTCATCTGGCTCACCGTCTTAAACATCGGCATCGGCATCCTGCTCGCGTTTGTCTTCTTCGGGAAAAAGACCCGGGAGATCGGCCAGCGCCTCTCTGCCGTGACTTTCCCGGACCTGATGTGCAAGATCTACCGCTCCCCGCTCCTCCAGTATATCAGCGGGTTTATCATCGTGATCTCGATGCCGCTCTATACCGCGGCGATTTTGATCGGGGGGGCCCGGTTCATCGAGCCCACGATCGGTATCAGCTACACCTCGGCCCTCCTGATCTTTGCGCTCATCACGGCCGTGTACGTGATCTTCGGCGGGCTCATTGCCGTGATGTACACCGACGCATTCCAGGGCACGATCATGTTTATCGGGATGACGGTGCTGCTCGTGCTGACATACCTCGTGGTCGGGGGCGTGACCGCGGGAAATGCGGCGCTCACGAACATGGCCGATCTCGTACCCGCGGCCCTCGGGGCGCAGGGAATGACCGGCTGGACCGCGATGCCGGCGCTTGGGTCGCCTATCTGGTACACGCTCGTGACCACGATCGTGCTCGGGGTCGGTATCGGGGTGCTCGCCCAGCCGCAGCTCGTGGTCCGGTTCATGACCGCCAAAGACGACCGCTCGCTCAACCGGGCGGTGCTGATCGGCGGGATCTTTATCCTGATGATGACCGGCGTTGCCTTCACGGTCGGGGCGCTCACGAACGTGTACTTCTACGAGCACTCGGGCCAGATCGCGATCACGGCGGCCGGCGGGAACGTGGACGCGATCATGCCGCTGTTTATCAACGAGGCAATGCCCGATATTTTCGTGGCGATCTTCATGCTCACGCTCCTTGCCGCGGCGATGTCAACGCTCTCCTCGCTCTACCATGCGATGGGCACGGCGCTTATCTGCGATATCTGGGGCCGGGGAAAAGCCTGCGCCCTCTCGCTCAAAAACAACCAGATCGGGATCGTCCTGATGATGGCGGTCTCGACGGCGCTCGCGTTTGCGCTCCCGGTCTCGATTATCGCCCGGGCCACCGCGATGTTCATGGGCCTGTGCGCCGCCGCGTTCCTGCCGGCGTTTGCGGTCGGGATCTATGCGAAAGTCCCGTCAACAAGAGCTGCAATCGCAAGCATGGTCTCGGGAGCTGCGGTCTGGTTCTTGTGGACCGCGTTTGTCCACACGGCAGAGGCAAAGCCGCTCGGGATCTGCCAGGCGCTCTTTGGCGTGCCGTCGCTCCTGCCGCTGCCCTGGTCGGTGATCGACCCGCTCGTGATTGCGCTGCCCGTCTCGCTCGTGGTGATGGTGGTGCTCCAGAAGTATTACGGGAACTGCGGAGTACCTGAGGCTGCGGCACCGGCCGGGTAACCCCCTTTTATAAGAAACCTTTTTTGGTTACGGGGCCGACGCATTAGTATGGAACTCGCGCAAAAGAAGTGCTCGACCTACAAGCCCGGTACGCCGCCGATTACCCGGAAAGACACGGTCGAGCTCATAAAGGAAGTGCCCGGCTGGGCGCTTTTTGACGGCCACCTGAAACGCACGTTCGAGTTTGACGACAGCGAGGCGTCGATTGCGTTTATCAACGACCTGATCGTGATGTCGACCGAGGAAGGACATATCCCGGACCTTGCGCTGCGCGAAGGAAAGTTCGTGGAAGTCGGCCTCTATACCTACCCGGCCGGCGGGCTCACGTTAAACGATTTCATCATGGCGGCAAAGATCAACGCGAAACAGCCGGAGTAAATCCCGGATCTTTTTTTTTGCCGGATGTTTCCGGCACATTCTCTGCCAGGCTATGCAGGTAGCGGTAAGCGGCGATGCCCGGGCCTGCGGTCACCGGTGTGTGGCAAAATTGAACGGGCGTAAGGGTACCGGGCCGGGAAGCCCTCTCTCATCCCGGCACCGGACAGTGCAAATGCGTTTTTTTCGGGAATAAAAAAAGAGGCCCGGGGACCCGCACGAAGGCTGGCATCATGGGGTGAGGGGAAGCGGCGATGCGGGACGCGGGATTTTTCCTCGCGTACCCGATCCGCCGGCGTTTCCGTGCAGGTTTCGTACGGATGTTCCCGGACCTTCTTTTCCCTGATCTTCTGTGGGGGGAGGTCCGTATTTATATTGGGGGGATGGCGGAGGTTAGATCAATGGGACGGGAAATTTTTTAGCCGTGGAACGAGGCCGGGGTTTTTGCAGGACGCTTTTACCGGGGTGCACAACATCCGGATCGTACTGCTGCTTGAAAAACCGTATCTGAAATACGCCCGAATCGGCCTCGGATTCCTATTTTCCGGTTCCGCCCCTGTCCGGGAAACCCCACAAAACTGCCCCGTTTCGGTTCGCGTGGAAAAATACCTCCGATTTGAGCCCGGTTTGCCGAAATCCGCCCGCTTTCGATGCCCGATAACGGGTCACCATGCCCCTGCAGCAGGGGGTATTTTTGCCACATCCAATCACCCTTGCGACCCCTGGATCGGCCAAAAGAACGCGGCTAAATGCATCCGCCCAAAACCGGCACTTCTCCGACGTGAAATGAGAGTCCGTTGAAAAATGAGACAAAACAGGCCGGTATGATGTGGTCCGGGAGATGCCGGGAAACCCTCCTTTCATTCATTCCTTGTTGTGCAGGCTATTGTAAGGGAGCCGGGTCTTGCGTTCAACCACAAACCCCTTGACCCTTCTTTTAAAAAATGATCCGGCAATGAAAACGCGGAACCGTTCCCGGGACAATTACCCGTCGGTCCATTCCTGGAACTACATCACGGTCGAAGGCTACTGCATGCTCAATATGGAATACGGCATGTGCAGCAGCCGGTATAATTACGAGATGAAACCCGACGGTTCCTTTGTGCGCCGGAAAAACGAGCGCTACGATCCGGCCGCAACCCCGGACCCGTTCCCCGACAACTGTACCCGGTCCGTCCGATCCTCCTGCATAGGCTGCCGGCATTTTGCATGGTGCAACCCGGAGCATGAGATGAGACCCGTGCAGAGCGTCAGGCCCCGGACTATCAGGTAATTTCGGATTTTACAAAAAAGAAAAAAATTACTGATACTCCGGCGGCTGCACTTTCTGCGGCAGACCGCCCTTGAAGTGCTGCTGGATCTTGCCGTAGTAGTCCCGGAGATTGTCGTTCATCGTGACAGAACCTTTTTGTTCCCCCGCACCAATCAATCTGTAAATACCTGAAAATTTTACAAAAATTTACAGGTTCTGACAGATACGTGGTAGTTCGGGTGCGGGATGAAAAAACCTCAGAAGCCACCGGATGTTGGCAGGATGTGGTCGGATTATCTTGAAAAGTACAATGATCTGGCCGCCAGAGTAAACCAGAAAAACGAAGAATCCGCGGAAATCCGGAAACTGATCCGGAAATATAACGAGCTTGAGTACATTCACTGGGACGATCTGCGCCGGAAGAAAATCCCGTTCGACCCTATCGCATTCTGGTTTGTCCTACGCACCATCCGCAGCACGAAGTACCGCGAAATCCAGATCGATGACGAGAAATTCCCGTTCTATATTCCGGAAAACTTCCATAAACAACTTCACCTCATCGACAAGGCATCCCCCGCGTCGTTCGACCGGCTCTTCGGGGAGTTCCCCAGCGACGCAAACAAGCAGCAGTACCTCATCAACTCCCTGATGGAGGAGGCCATCGCATCCAGTCAGCTTGAAGGGGCAGCCACGACCCGGCCAGTAGCCAAGAAGATTCTTCGGGAAGGCAGGAAACCGAAGGATACCTCGGAACGGATGATCGTCAACAACTATATGACGATACTCCGGCTCAAAGAGTTGCGGGATAAACCCCTGTCACCTGAGCTCCTCATCGAAATCCATATGGCAATTACCCTGGGAACCCTGGAGAGCGAAAGGGACGAAGTATTGTTCCGTACCTGCAACGATATCGTGGTGGGAAGCAGGGCCGATCCGACAAAGATCTTTCATTATCCGCCGGATTGTGAAAAAATTCCGGCAATGATCGAAGATCTCTGCACATTTGCAAACGAGGATGACGAGTTCATCCATCCTATCGTAAAGGCGATCATCCTTCACTTCCTCATCGGGTATATCCACCCATTCGTTGATGGCAATGGGAGAACCGCAAGAGCGCTTTTTTATTGGTACGCCCTCAAGCACCACTACGATCTGCTGGAGTACATCTCGATCTCGCGCATCTTCGTTCATGCCCCGGCGCAGTATTCCCATGCGTACCAGCTGACGGAGACCGATGGCAACGATATGACCTACTTCATCGATTTCAATATCCATATCATCAGCAGGGCGCTGGAAGACCTCCGGCAGTATCTCATCCGCAAGAAGGAGGAGGAGGCAGAATCGCTCCAGCTGGTCGAACGGATTCCCGATCTCTCGTTCCGCCAGGCTGAGATCCTCCGGGATTTTATCCGTCACCCGTCACGACCGTATACGATCAGTGAGATTGCCGGGAAGTACAAAGTATCGTTACCTACGGCGAGATCCGATCTCATCCTTCTGGAAGGAAAGGGAAAACTGAAAAAATATCTTGACGGTAAGCGGCAGGTATTCACATACCAAAAGGAGACACGGCAATGATTCCCGCTGCCCGCCCGGGAGAGACCTGCGGTCGTTGTCATCACTAACAACGCACACCGGCAACCAGAACCGCAGGAAAAAACCTCAGGCCATCACGCACCGGATGCCCGGGGAATAATTACAAAAAACGGAGATAAAAAATGAAAAAAAATTACTGGTACTCCGGCGGCTGCACTTTCTGCGGCAGGCCGCCCTTGAAGTGCTGCTGGATCTTGCCGTAGTAATCCCGGAGATTGTCGTTCATGGTCGGGTGGACCTTCTTCTGGGCATCGAGGAAATGCTTCTCGCCCACAAATGCCGCTCCCTCGCGAAGGGCGAGCATGCCCGCTTCGCGGCAGAGGGATTCGAGATCGGCCCCGACAAACCCGGCGGTCATATCCGAGAGGACGGTATGGATCTTTTCCCGGGCCGGGTCGGTGAAGGTCAGGTTCTTGTCGTGCAGGATGTCGACGATGCGCCGGCGCCGGGCGCCTTTCGCGATCCCCGCGCCCTTATCCTTTGCCGGCGGAATCGCGGCCCGGATCTCTTCGGCAGAGACTGCTTTGTCCTTCCCGAGCTTTTCGGTGAGCTCGGCAAGCATGTCCTCGGTATAGCCTTCTGTCAGGTCCACGATCTCTTCGAGACTCGAGCCTTCGAGCGGCATGTACTGCGTGTGGATGCCGATGATCTTTTTCCGGTCCGCTGCGGTCGGCTCCCCGATGTACACCAGCCGGTCGAACCGGCCGGCCCGCAGAAGCGCCGGGTCAACGATATCGGGGCGGTTTGTTGCGCCCATCACCACGACATCTTTTAGCTCTTCGAGGCCGTCCATCTCGGTGAGGATCTGGTTGAGCACATTGTCGATCACGTGCGAATCGTTGCTGCTTCCCCGGGCAGGGGCGAGCGCATCGATCTCGTCAAAGAAGATGATCGACGGCGAGACCTGCCGGGCCTTGCGGAAGATCTCGCGGACCGCCCGCTCGCTCTCCCCGACCCACTTCGAGAGGAGCTGCGGGCCCCGGACCGGGATGAAGTTTGCGCCGCTCTCGCTTGCAACAGCCTTTGCAATCAGCGTCTTTCCTGTCCCGGGCGGGCCGTAGAGGAGCACGCCCTTAGGCGGTTCTATCCCCAGGTTCTCGAAGCGCTCCCGCTGGGTCAGCGGGTACTCGACGGCCTCCTTGACCTCGACCTTTGCCGATTCGAGGCCGCCGACCGTTTCCCATTTCACGTGCGAGACCTCGAGCATCACTTCCCGCATCGCGCTCGGGCCAACGTCGCGCTGGGCGCTCCGGAAGTCCGCGGCAAAGACCTTGAGCTTGTCGAGCGTCTCCTGGTCGATCTCGGCCTTGTCCAGGTCGAGCTCGGGCAGGTACCGGCGCAGGGCGCGGATAGCTGCCTCGCGGGCAAGGGCCGCAAGGTCTGCGCCCACGAACCCGTGGGTCTGCTGGGAGAGGATATCGAGGCTCACATCATCGGCAAGCGGCATCCCCCGGGTGTGGATCTTCAAAATCTCGATCCGGTCCGGTTCGCCGGGCACGCCGATCTCGATCTCCCGGTCGAACCGGCCGGGCCGGCGCAGGGCGGCATCGATCGCGTCCACCCGGTTCGTGGCGCCGATCACAACGACCTGTCCCCTCTCTTCGAGGCCGTCCATCATGGTCAACAGCTGGGCTACGACCCGGCGCTCGACTTCTCCTGTCACTTCCTCGCGCCGGGGCGCAATCGAGTCGAGCTCGTCGATAAAGACGATCGAGGGCGCGTTCTCGCGGGCCTCCTCAAAGACCTCCCTGAGGCGCTGTTCGCTCTCGCCGTAATATTTCGAGATAACCTCGGGGCCGGCAATCGAGATGAAGTGCGCACCGCTCTCGCTTGCAACGGCCTTTGCAATCAGCGTCTTTCCTGTCCCGGGCGGGCCGTAGAGGAGTACGCCCTTGGGCGGTTCGATCCCGAGCTTCTGGAAGAGTTCGGGGTGCCGGAGCGGGAGCTCGATCGTCTCGCGGAGCCGCTGGAGCTCGTCCTTTAAGCCGCCGATATCCTCGTACGAGAAGCGTTTCACTCCCTCGAATCCCGCGGCCGGCTTGTCGGAGAACTCGACCGTGGTGTTTTTCGTGATGATCACGGCCTCTTCGGGCTCGATCTCCACCACCTTGAAGGCCACGATCTGCGGCTGGACAAACGGCAGGCCGAGCATGATCGGGATCGAGTCGTTTTTCACCACGGGAAAATCGATCAGGCCGTTGACCACGTGCGGATTGTTCGCGATCGGGATCTTTTTCGGGAGGTCCTCGGGCGGGGCAAGGACTACCCGTTTTGCCTCGACCTCATCGGTGATCGTGGAGACTTTGACCGGCTCGCCGATGGCAACGCCGGCGTTCGTCCGGGTAAAATTATCGATCCGGATCTTGTGCTGGTTCCAGTCCTCGACAAGGGACCGCCAGACCTTTGCAACCGTCCGGCGCTTTCCTTCGATAACCACGAGATCCCCCGGGGAGATCTTTAAATGAAGCATGGTTTCAGGATCGAGCCGCGCCTTGCCCCCGCCCTGATCGCCGGGGTATGCGGAATCGACCCGCAGTTGCACTTCAGCCATTACCTTAAAAGTCATATACGCCGGGATTTATAAGTACTGTAAATGCGCATCCTCATTTTCGACCCGTTCCACGGCGCGGCAGGAGACATGATCACAGGGGCCCTGCTCGCCTGCGGTGCCGATGAAAAAACCGTCGCGGCCGCAATGGGGGCGGCAGTCGCGGACCCGGGGATCGGGACCGTGACCCGGGCCGGGATCCGGGCGGTACAGGTCCACACGAAGGCCACGCCGGCCCACCGCACGCTCGCGGACGTGGAACGCCGGCTCGATGAGGCTGCACCCCGCGTGCCGGCCGGTGCGCTTGCAATGTCCCGCCGGGTCTTTGCCCGGATGAATGCCGCAGAAGAGACCGTGCACGGGGCCCATGTCCACTTCCACGAGGTCGGGGCCGATGACGCCATCGCGGACGTGATCGGGGCCTGCACGGCGCTTGAAACCATGAAGGTGGACGGCGTTGCGATCCTGCCGGTCGCGGTCGGCTCCGGCACGGTGACCAGTGCCCACGGGACCATGCCCGTCCCTGCCCCGGCAACCGCGGAGATCCTCAAAAATTCCGGCCTTGCGGTCCTCGCCGGCACCGGGGACGGCGAGCTCTGCACCCCCACCGGCGCGGCCCTGCTCGCGGAATTTTCCACCATCTCCCCAAAAGACCTCGGGGCGTACACGATCCTCGCCACCGGCTACGGCGCCGGAACGCGGGATCCCAAAGATTCCCCGAACGTGCTCCGGGTCATGCTCGCCGAGACCACAACGGCAGCAGAGGACACGGTCGATATCCTCGAAACGAACGTGGACGATGTGAGCGGGGAAGTGATCGGTGAGGTCTTGAACCGGCTCATTGCCGCCGGCGCACGGGACGCGAGCGCCGCCCCGATCCTCATGAAGAAGGGCCGGCCCGGGTACCTGGTCTCTGTGATCGCCATGCAAAAAGACAGCCCGGCGCTTGCAGAAAAGATGGCGGAAGAACTCGGGACGCTCGGGGTCCGCTGCCTCCCGGCCGTGCACCGGTTCGTGGCCGGCCGGACCACCGGGACCGTTGAGGTCACTATTGCCGGCCACACGAAACATATCCCGGTCAAGTACGGCCTCATCCGCGGAAAGGTCTACACCGCAAAGCCCGAGTTCGATGCCGCAAACGTGTGGGCAAAGGAGCTCGGCATGCCCGTCCGCGAAGTCCTGCGGGCCATCGCCACGGCCATCGGCAAAACCGGCATGGGGCAGCCATGAAGACCGAACGGCTCACGAGCGGGAATGCGGCTCTCGACAAACTCCTCGGCGGGGGCTTTGAGCCCCGGACCCTCACGCAGATCTTCGGCGGCCCGGCCACGGGGAAAAGCACGTTCTGTATGGTTGCGGCCGTCTCCTGCCTTAAGGCCGGGGGCTCCGTGGTCTTCATCGATTCGGAGGGATTCTCCATCGAGCGGTTCCGGCAGGTGGCCGGCGCCGAGGCCGATGCAATCGCCGACCGGCTCTACCTCTTCGAACCCATCGACTTCGAGCAGCAGGGCAGCATGATCACCGAGGCGGACAAGGTCCTAAAACTCCATGCCCCGGCACTTTTCATCCTCGACTCGGCCACCGCGCTCTACCGTACCGATCTCGAAAAGGGCCAGTACGCCATGCAGCAGCTCACCCGGCAGATGCTCCAGCTCCTCGGCTATGCGAAACGCTACGAGCTCTCGGTGCTGGTGACAAACCAGGTGTACATGGACACCACGAGGAACACCTACGCCGGCCTGGGCGGCACTTCGCTCGAACATATCTCAAAAGCCATTATCCGGCTCGACCGGCTCGAAGGAACCCCGTGGAGAAAGGCAACGCTCACAAAGCACCGCTCCCGGCCCGAGGGCCAGAGCTTCGAGTACGGGATCGTGCAGGACGGCATCAGGGAGAAGGCCTGATTTTGTTACTCCCAGTGCCGTGCATATGCTGACATATTAATATCCACGTGTCCTAATATTAGTCCCCAAATGGCACCGGGCCTCGAAATCCCTGCAAAGATCAAGGATGCACTTGCGGCAAACCCGCAGGGCTTGAGCATCACCGACATTGTCCAGAAGACAAAGATCAACCGGAATACCGCAGGGAGGTACCTGGACAAGCTGCTCGTCTCGGGCCAGGTGGAGATGCGCCATTTCGGCATGGCAAAGATCTATGCGCTCGCCCACCGGGTCCCGGTCTCCGCGGTGCTCTCCATCTCCTCCGAATATATCATGCAGCTCTCGGGCAGCCTGCGGATCGTTTTTGCGAACGAGGCGTTCGCCCAGCTCCTCGGTACCCCGGCCGCCGAACTCACGGGAAAAAACATCGAGTACACGCCGTTTGTCATGGTCTTCGACGATACGTTTGACCGGTTCATCGGTCACGTAAAGGACGGACTCGAAGGCACGGAATGGAGCGGCGAGTTCGCCCCGGCGCACCTCAACCGGATCTTTTCGGGCCGTATCGCCCCGACCGCCCTTGACAACGGCCAGAAAGGCGTCTCGGTGATCCTCGAAGACATCACGGAAAAAAAGCAGGCGGACGAGCGCCTCCTCGAGAGCGAGCAGCGGTACCGGATCCTCGCGGAGAACTCAAACGATCTTATCTTCATGATCGGGAGCGACGATCGGGTCGAGTACGTCAACACGTTTGCAGCCGGGACCCTCAATAAAAAGCCGGAAGAACTGATCGGCCGCGTACGCGGCGAGCTCTTCCCGGAGCCGGTCGCTTCCCGGCAAAAGGAGATGCTGGACCGGGTCTTTCTGACCGGCACGCCGTCATCGGACGAGAGCCCGCTGCCCCTGCACGGGGAGCTCCGGTGGTACGACCACTGCCTCATGCCGGTCTTTGACCGCGAAGGCGGGGTCCGGTCGGTCTTTGGCGTCTCGCGTGACATCACCAAAAGCAGGCAGGCGCATGAGGCCCTGATGATCAGCGAGGAGAAATTCCGGCGGATCTTCGAGGACGGGCCGCTCGGGATGTCGATTATCGGGCCGGATACGCGCTTTACCCTGGTTAACCGGCGGCTCTGCGACATGCTGGGCTATACAAAAGAGGAGTTGCTCGGACGATCGTTTACCGACGTGACCCATCCGTCCTGGGTCAGCACCAACCGGGAAAATATCGACCGGATCTATGCCGGGAAAATTCCCTTTGTCCACGAGGAAAAACAGTACCTGCGAAAAGACCGGGCGCCGCTCTGGGTCTCCGTCACGGTCACCCCGTTACGGGACAGCCGCGGACAGGTCATCTCCACGATCTCGATCGTGGAGGATATCGGGGAGCGCAAAAAGGCCGAGGCACAGCTCGTGGAGAGCGAGCGCCGGTTCCGCGACTTTGCCGATCTCCTCCCACAATCGGTCTGGGAATGCGACAGCGCCGGGAACCTCACCTTCGTCAACCAGAGCAGTTTTGGCATGTACCGGTACGCGCCGGCCGATATGGAAAAGGGCCTGTCGATCTGGCAGATGATGAGCCCCGCCGACCGCCCGTGGCTCCTCGCCCTCGTGAAGGATGCCGTAACAAAACCCCGGGAGCAGTTCCCGTCCATGGTGGAGTACACGGCGCTGCGGGGAGACGGGAGCACCTTCCCGATCCGGATCTACCTCTCCCCGGTCGTCCGCGGGGACCGGATTGAGGGGATGCGGGGGATCGGGATCGATCTGACAAAGGAGCGGCAGGCAGAAGAGGCGCTCCGGGAGACGGGCGCAAAGTTCCAGGCGATCTTCGACTCCACGTTCCAGTTCACCGCGCTGCTGGCGCCGGACGGGACGGTCCTTGAAGTGAACCGGACTGCCTTAGCGTTCATCGGGAAAAAACGGGAGGAGTGTACCGGCCGCCCGTTCTGGGAGACCGGGTGGTGGCAGGACGACCACGGGCGGATTCGGCGGCTCCGGGACGCCATGGGGCGGGCAGCGGCCGGCTCGTTTGTCCGGTACGAGGAGACCCTGAAAGGAGCCGGCTGGGACGACCTGATCGTGGACTTCTCCCTCACACCGGTCCGGGGGCCGGACGGGGACGTAAGGCTCATTATCGCCGAGGCGCGGGACATTACCGGCCGGCGGCGCACCGAGGATCTGCTCAAAGAGAGTGAGGAGAAATTCCGGCGGGTCTTCGAGGACGGGCCGCTCGGGATGGCCATCGTGAGCCCGGAGCACCGGTTCGTATCGGTGAACCGCCGGTGCCAGGAGATCTTCGGCTACACGGAAGAGGAGCTGCTCAAGAAAACCATCGATGACGTAACCCTCCCGGAGCAGCAGGGCGACGATGCTGTTGAGATGCAGAAGATCTACGAAGGAAAATCCACGCAGTACCGCACGAAAAAGCGCTATATTAAAAAGGACGGTTCGGTGATCCTGGCTTCGCTTACCGTCAGCCCGCTCAGGGACGGGACAGGGAAGATCACCTCCACCCTCGGGCTTGTCGAAGAGATCCCGGGACAAGAGATGTCCGGGACAGGCCAGGAGAACTGACCGGGCCCTGCATCACTTTCACCCCCTCTGCCCCCCGTTTAATACCCTGCCGGGTCCTGACCGGATCCTATGCCCGGCGCTCCCGAAAAACTGGCCCTCCTTTCAGCGCAGAGCCGGCACGATATCTGTATGCCCGGCGAGTGCCTGCAGGTGCTCGATTCCCGGGCCTGTATTACGTACAACCCGCGGGCGTACGGGTGCAGCCGGATGCTCAAGGTCCTGCTCCACGGGAACTGCTCGTACGACTGCGCCTACTGCTCGGTCCGGACCTGCCGCGAGCGGGTAGGTTTTGCCCCGCGGGAACTTGCCGGGATCTTCCTTGACCTGTACCGGGCCGACACGGTAAACGGCCTCTTTCTCTCCTCCGGCATCCCGGAGGATGCCGAAGGGACGATGGCGGATATGGTCGGGACGGCCCGGATCCTCCGGGCGGAAGGGTACGACGGCTACCTCCACCTCAAGATCCTGCCCGGGGCCGGGCGGTCCGATATTGCCGAAGCTGCCCGGTACGCAAACCGGATCAGCCTGAACGCGGAATCGACAGGGGCCAGCCGGCTCCGAGCGATCTCGGGGATCAAGGACTATCACGAGGACATTAAAAAACGCCTGGACTGGATCGCCGCCGAGGCTCCCGGCCGGCACACGACCCAGCTTGTGGTCGGGGCTGCGGGCGAGACCGATGCAGAGATCTTCTCCTGCATGACGGATCTCTACGATACCGTGCAGCCGGCCCGGGTCTACTATTCCGCGTTCCAGCCCCTGCCCGGCACCCGGTTTGCAGAAAAGGCCGGCACGCCGCCGTGGCGGGCGCACCGCTGGTACCAGGTAGATACGCTCTTTCGGGAATACGGGTACACGAAAAAAGAACTCGCCCCGCTCGTGGAAGAGGGGATGCTCGCGAATGCCGACCCCAAAGCCCTCCTTGCACGGGACCTCGGCCCGGTCGACCCGGCTTCTGCCCCGTACGAAGAGCTCATCCGGGTGCCGGGCATCGGCCCGGTCACCGCCCGGGCGATCGTCGAAGTACGGGAACGCCATCCGATCCGGCAGCCGCAGGATCTCGGCATCCCCCCGGCGTACCTGAGGCGGGCCATGCCCTACCTTGCGTTTGCACACGGGACGATCCGGCAGGCAACGCTTGCCGGGTTTTCGTGAAAAAGGCCGGCAGCGTTGCGGGACTTTTCAAAAAAGTTTACCGGCCTTATCCGGAAAAAATTTGTTGGGATTTTTAGTCTTTTGCAAAATAGTTGTTGACGCTGCCGCATATTTCCAAAAACATCCGGCCTCCTTCGCGCTATCCCTGCCCCCGAGGGGACTCACGGCGCGAGCGATACACTCTGACGTACCTGTACGGGGAGCTGCCAAGAATACAGGTAATACAGAGCTATCGCTAAGCGGGGGATGCCATAGCGGCGGGGGCGACAGCCCCCAGGAGCGTCTCCCACTACCAGGATCCCCCTCTCAAAACAATTTCTCCGACGTGGATCCGGAAAACGGCCCACAGAGGCCACCGGACGGCCGATCTCAGGCTCAGATGACCATTCCATCGATCCCAAAAACCCGGCCACAGGAAGCCCGCTAAATTGCACGGTCTAATCCTGATTAAAACGGTTATTTTTTGAAAATATGCGATTAAATCAGTAATTTCTATGGGCATGGACACAATTTCCACTGGAACCCGGTTTTAAGGTACCACCCTTTTCCGGCTCTCCGTCGGAGAGCCGACACCTCATGACATACCGTCGCTTTGGTACGGGAGAGCTCCCGGAAAAGGTGCCACAGGTAAATCGGGTAAAAAGATCAAAACGGGATGGAACCGGAGAACACCGTTGCCGCCGGCCCTTCCATCTTTGCCCCGTCCGGGCCAAAAGAGATCGTCAGGGGCCCGCCCTTGGTATCGACTTTGACCGGGCCCTTCATGTACCCGAGGTGGTGCACGATAGCCGCGGATGCCGTTGCCCCGGTACCGCAGGAGAGCGTCTCGTCTTCGACCCCGCGCTCGAACGTGCGGATCCGGATCGAGTCGTCACCGGTCTTCTGCACGAAGTTCACGTTTGCCCCGTGCAGGAACGTCCTGTGATGCCGGATCGGCGGCGCTGCCACGGCTATGTCGACGCCGTCCACAACATCGACAAGGACCACCGCGTGCGGTACGCCGGTGTTTGCTGCAAAGACCGTAAATTCCCCGATCTTCTCGCAGTACTCGCCGTTGCCGGTCGCCGGGATCTCGTTTCGGATAAACTTCGGCTCGCCCATCCCGATCGTTGCAAAAAATTCCTCCTTTGCGTACCGCAGGGTGACCGGGAGTACCCCGGTCTCTGTCTGGACCGTACAGGTTTCCCTGACGTACCCCGCATCGTACGCGTACTTTGCAAGGCAGCGGATCCCGTTCCCGCACATCTCGGCCTCGCTCTCGTCGGGCTGGAAGATCCGCATCCGGATATCGGCGGTCTTTGTCGGCTTTGAAAGGAAGAGAATGCCGTCCGCGCCAATCCCGAAGCGGCGGTCGCAGTACAGGGCCGCAAACTGCCCTTTCATCTCGTCGGGAATGACCGTTCCGTTATATTCATCGATCAGCACGAAATCGTTGCCGTTCCCGTGCAGTTTGGTAAAAGGTATTTCCATGGATAGTTCCTCCGGCCGCGGTAACATGCCGGCCCGGATTCTCCCGTACTCATCTGATATTCGTATTCAATAAACGCATCGGCACGGTACAAAAGGCGGGGTTATTCGTTGTTGAGCCCGCCGGTCATGAGCGGATCGCCAAACTCCCCGATCTCCCAGCCCAGGTAATCCCGGATGATCACGTACGCCATCTGCGGCGGGATCGCACCCTTCTCGGTCACGATCAGGTCGATATACTCCGCCGGCGTCACATCGAATGCCGGGTTCCGGACCGTGACATTTGGGAGGGTTTTTGCGATCTCGTCCGGCAGGACTTCGCTGCCCGCCCGCTCCTCGATTTTGATGAGCTCGCCAAGGATCGTGCGGGGCGCAAACTTGTAGGTCTCGGCCGCGACCATCACGTTCACCCGTGCTTCCACAGCCGCATGGGCCACCTGCGAGGTTCCGATCTTGTTGACCACCGCACCGTTCACGGTCACTGCATCAGCCCCGACCACCACGAGATCGACATCGTGGATGAACGACCGGACCGCCGAGTCCACGATGAAGTTTGTCTTGATCCCGGCGTCGTTTAAGGTTTTTATCGTGATGAGCCCCTGGTTCCGCGGCCGGACTTCAGTGGCAAAGACCTCGATCTCCTTTCCTTCCTTATGCGCCGCAATGATGCAGCCAAGGGCGACCTCGGAATTGCAGTGCGTCAGGATCGTATCGCCGTCACGGATATGGCGGGAACCAAACCCGGCGATCCGTTCCACCGCATGCTGCGAGGACCGGATAAACTCGTCGGCCCGGGTCACAAGGCCGGCCTTTGCCTCGTCCACGGTCAGGTGCTTTTCGATCCCGGCCATCACCATGTGGACGGCATTCGGGAGCGAGACCGCGGTCGGGCGGGTGGAAAGGAGCGTTGCCGCCGCCATGTCCATCTCCTGCCGGAACGCTTCGGTGGTTACTGCCCGGGATGCAAGGGCACCGTCCCGCAGGGCTTCTGCTGCCGCCCGGGCGATCCGGCCCGCTCCCCGGATTTCCATGCGCTTTATCTTGTCTGCCGTTTCAGATACGATCATGAGTGAACGCCGCCTCTACTTATCCAGTACCGCGGGGATGCTACATAGACCTTCTTCCCGGGGATAATTCATGACAGTCGCTGTGGTCTTTGACAGTGCCGGTACGCTCCTTTCCACCTACCGGGTAGCAAAGGATGTTGCACGCCAGGTACTTATGCCGGGAGTCGAGACGACCACGCTCACGTTTGCAAGCCCCGACCGGGTGCTCATCGTGCTCCCTGTCCACTCAAAGCACCTGATATCCACAGAAAAAGACGAACTTCTCTCGGAGTACCTCACAAAAAACGAGATCGGTTTTGGGATCAGCTGCACGCGGAAGATCACCACCGCCGACGAGATCAGCCGGATGCTCTATTCGGACCGGGTCACGAAAGTCGGCGATCTCCAGGAATGCATCCGGGACGTCTGGCGGATCTGCAAGGACGAGTCCACGCTCACGCTCAACTCCGGTGCCATCCTCAACATGGCAAGCCGGTCGATCGAGTTTGCCATCACTGCCGGGGGCTGGCCTTTTGACGGCGCAAAGGAGACGATTACCGCCCTTCATACCATGGGTGTGCCCACGTTCATCGCCTCCGGAGACCGCTCGACAAAACTGGAGATCATGGCCGACCACCTCGGCATCCCGCGGGACCGGGTGTACGGGGTCGCGACACCGACCGTCAAGGCCCAGATCGTCACCGACCTCAAAGACGAATACGACCATGTCGTGATGGTCGGCGACGGGATCAACGATATCTGTGCGTTTAAGGCAGCAGACACCGCGATCCTCACCGTCCAGCAGGCCGGCGAACGCCCCGAAAAACTCTTCCGTGCGGCGGATTTCGTGGTCAAGGAAGTCGGGGAAGTTTTGCCGATTGTCCGGAACCTTGTACAGCGGCCCGCTACTTCCCGATCGTGACGATGACCGGCAGCATATAAAAAGTAATATGCCACCTGTTCTACATTAGATACAAGGGAATTATGAAGGCTCCACTGATCACGGTCGAGAACATCTGCATGGATTTCGACGGCACACATGCCCTAAGAAACATATCCTTTGAGATCCACGAAGGCGAGATCCTCGGGATCATCGGACGGAGCGGGGCCGGGAAGACAGTCCTCATGCACCTGATGCGGGGCGTGGAACAGCCCCCGACCAGCGGGAAGATCGTCTACCATGTATCGGCCTGTCCTTCATGCGACTACATGGATGTTGCAAGTTCCGCCGGGAAACCCTGCCCGCACTGCGGTGCAAAACTCGAACCCATCGATGTGGACCTCTGGAACGAAAAAGACGAGGCGCTCAAGCGCCGGGTGATGCGCCGGACCGCGATCATGTTCCAGCGGACGTTCGCCCTGTACGGCGACGACCGGGTCATCGAGAACGTCCTGCACTCGCTCGACGATATCAACTACCCGCAGGACAAGGCGATCAACCGGGCAGCCGACCTCATCGACCAGGTCCGGCTCTCCCACCGGATGATGCATATCGCCCGCGATCTTTCGGGCGGGGAAAAACAGCGGGTGGTTCTCGCCCGGCAGCTCGCAAAGGAGCCTTTTTTACTCTTTGCCGACGAGCCGACCGGGACACTCGACCCGGGTACCGCAAAGATCGTCCACTCGATGCTCAAGGATGCGGCAGCGGCAAACAATATGGGCATGGTCGTAACCTCCCACTTCTCGCAGGTGATCGAAGACGTGGCAAGCCGAGCCCTCCTCCTCGTGGACGGTTCGATCGCAAAGATCGGGACGCCAAACGATGTCATCGGCGAGTTCATGAAAGGCTGCGACGACACCGAGACCTTCGAACATACCGAGACGGGCGAGAAGATCGTTGCCGCCCGCGATCTCACCAAGCGCTATATCTCGGTCGACCGCGGGGTCGTGCGTGCGGTTAACGGCGTGACCTTCGATGTCTACACCAAGGAGATCTTCGGGATCATAGGGAAAAGCGGCGCCGGCAAGACCACGCTCTCGCGGATCATCGCCGGCCTGATCGAGCCGACAAGCGGCGAGATCAATGTCAGGATCGGCGACGAATGGATCGATATGACCAAACCCGGGATCGATCAGCGGGGCCGGGCAAAGGAGTACATCGGCCTGCTGCACCAGGAGTACGACCTCTATCCCCACCGGACCGTGCTCGACAACTTAACCGATGCGATCGGGTTAGAGTTCCCCAAGGAGCTCGCAATGAGAAAAGCGATCATTACCTTAAAGATGGCGGGGTTCTCGGAGGAAAAGAGTAAGGATATTCTCGACCGGATGCCGGGGCAGCTCTCGGAGGGTGAGCGGCACCGGGTCGCGCTCGCACAGGTCCTGATCCGGGAACCCAAGATCGTGATCCTCGACGAGCCGACCGGGACCATGGACCCGATCACGAAGATCGACGTGAAGCACTCGATCATGCACTCCCGGGACGATATCGACGAGACGTTCATCGTGGTCTCGCACGACATGGAGTTCGTCCGCGACATCTGCGACCGGATCGCGCTCATGCGGGGCGGCAAGATCGTCGAGATGGGAAAGACCGCCGATGTGCTTGCACACCTGACCGATGACGAGCGCAAGGTCATGAGCCAGGCCCCGCAGGCATAAAAAGGGTTTTTATGATCCGCGTTCACCTCGACGGGGAACTTCGCGAAGTTGAAGAGGGGAGCACGCTTGGCGATCTCACGGGAGGATTTCCCGCCGGTTGCAGCGTTGCCGTGATCCGGCCGGCCACAAAAGAGCAGGAGAAGACCGGGAGCATCGCGGTCACGACCACTGCGGGCGAGATCACGCTCGAACTCACCGGGGCCGGCGAGGACATCTTCGATCGCGCCGGGATCGCAGACAGCCTGGTTCTCCACTGGGAGGACCGGTACGCGGCCGCGTTCGGGCCGTTTGCCTCCGGGATTGGGCCGGACAGGAAACCGCACCTCTACGAGCGGGGCGACGTGATCCTCGGCTGCGGGGGATACGACCCGAAGCGTTCGTACCTCATCTTTGCAAAGAGCCGCCACCTTGCCGACCACGGCGCCGACACAACCGGTGGCGTTGTTGCCCGGGTGGTGAGCGGCCGGGGCGTGCTCGACCGCTGGGCAACCGGCGACCGGGTGACAAAGATCGAGCAGGTCATTTCCTGGGCAGACACGAGCCGCTCGTTTACCACGACCGATCCCTCGCTCGTGCTCGAAGACGGGATGCTCGTGGTGACCCGGGTCAGGATCGTAGCGCAGGGATACACAGAAAAAGAGGTGGCGACCGGGGCAGCAGAAAGCGTCGAACACCTGCTCATCGCCCTCGAAGGGGGCCGGTTTAACGTCGGTCGGGCAACGAGCACCCATATTCTCGACCAGAAACTGCTCGGGACAGAAGTCCCGTCCCAGTACGTGCACCCGCGGCGGGAGGGCTCTGTTACCGTACGCACGGGAGGCCCCTCGGTCGGCGGGATCTATATCTACCGGGCAGATGTCCCGAGCGGCCCGGCACACAGCGTGGTCGGGCAGGTTGTCCACGGGATCGAACTGGTAAAACTCGCAAAAGAGGGCGACCTGCTCTGTACCGCGGTTGTCCCGGCCCGGATCGATCTCCTCGGAATGCCGGTTCCCGAGGCAAAGAAGGTGGCAGAAGAGCGGGGAATTACCCTTGCCATCGACACCGACAGCCCCGACCGGATCGTGGTCTCCCAGGAACCGGGAACCACGCTCGATGTCCTTGCCGGCCGGACTGCGACGATTAAGACCGCACCGGTCGCAAACGTGATCGATATCGTGCTCGACGATGCGCATGCTCCCCAGAGCTGCGAGGTCTTCCGGCGCATCACCGGCCTTGCCGAACACGACGCCGGCATGATGCCGGCCTTCTTTGTCTTCGACGATGTCTTCCTCTTTAAGCCCAGGGTCCCGACCACGGTAAAGATCTATCCCGAGAACTGTCCCGTGGAGGAAGCACCGGCAGCGGCGCTTGCGATCACCAACGATTCCCGGAAAGGCGCCGGTCTCGTGGGCGTCCGGCTCACGGCGAGCCGCGAGTTCGGGCCGACCTCGGAGCCGTTCGAAGGCACAAATATTATCGGGCACGTGATCGATACGGAGAAACTCAAAAAAGTAAAGGAGCGGCAGACGGTGTACATCCGCGAGGTGAAGAGATGACCGAATACACCCCGGCAAATGTCGGGACCGTGACCCGGTACGTGGTGGTGGAGTCCTACAATGTTACCCCGTCGGATGTCGCCATCCGGGCGTACGAGGTAGCAAAAGGCGTGATGGTAAAGGAGAACTGTTTTGGCCTTGTCATCATGGGAAAGGAGGAGGAGGTTGACCGTATCATCGCCGAAGTCCGCAAGATGGACCCGGCCCATATCTTTGTCAAGGACCGGGGCTTCCCGCCCGGCGATGCCCGGAGGTGCCGGGCAACACTTGGCGGCGCACGGCCCGGCTTCCACGGGATCGAGTTCGAGATGGGGATCCTCCCCTACATCTCGCACGGCCTTGAAAAGACAGAAAACCTCGACCTCTCCGCGGTACCCGCGCCACAGCCGCCCGCCCCGGACCGCCGTCTCGATGTCTACACCTTAAAGAAAATGATCGATGCACAGGAGCCCTGACCATGGCAAAAGTCTTCATCTATCCCGCAACGAGCCTGATCCTCTCTGATATGGTGACCCGGTTCGGGCATAAGCCGCTCGGATCGGCGATCGCGATCCGCGAACGTATCCAGACACCGGGCCTCGAATCCCCGCCGCTCCAGATCACGCCCGAAGAACCGAAAAAAGGGCTTGCCTGGGCGGCAGTCGAGGTCCCGGCCGGGGTTCGCGGGCGCATGTCGCTCTACGGCCCCATGATCGAAGCGTGCGATGCCGCGATCATCATCAACAACGCCGATCTCGCGTTCGGCTGCATGGGCTGCGCCCGGACAAACGAGCTCGTAAAATTCCTGCTCCGGCAGAAAAAGATGCCCCGGCTCGAACTCGAATACCCGAAAAACGAGGCAGAAGGCGTGCAGTTCGTAAGCGCGGTCAAAAAGTTCCTTTCCGAACTCGGGGGGAAACCATGACCGCCCCGGTACGGATCGCCCAGCTCTCCTGCGGTGCGGATTACTCGGGCGTGCAGGAAGAGATCAATGCGGCAGCGAGATCGGTAAACGGCGAGATCTTCTTCCCGGACATTGCCTTAAAAGACATTGTGCGGGACTTCGATGCATTCGGCCTCGAGGTCAGGAGTCCAGATCTAAAGCTCGCTATTGCCCGGGCAATTGCGCTTGTCGAAGGCCGGGTGGACGCGGACGCGGTCTTTATCGCAACCTGTTTCCGGTGTGCCGAAGCCGCAATTGTACGAAACGAGCTCAGGCGCTATATCCTCGAACACTCGAAACTCCCGGTCGTCAGCTACTCGTTTACCGAGCGCACGACTTCGGGAACGCTCCTTACCCGGATGGAGGCCTTAACGACCATAGCCCGGCGCCGGGCACTTCTTGCCCGCGAGGTTCAGGAGGGCATCACGCTCGGGATCGATTCCGGATCCTCGACAACCAAGGCCATCCTGATGAAGGACAACAAGATCATCGGCAAAGGCTGGATGCCAACCGGAGAGGTGCTCAAGAGCGCCCATGGCGTTGTTGACACTGCCCTTGCCGAAGCGGGAATAAAACTTTCCGATGTCCAGGCTATCGGTACGACCGGTTACGGGCGCTTTTTGGTGGGGAAAGAGTTCAACGCCGATCTTATTCAGGAAGAGCTGACCGTGAACTCGAAAGGCGCGGTCTACCTCGCCAATACGCAGCACGGGCCGGCTACCGTGATTGATATCGGGGGCATGGACAACAAGGCGATCACGGTGATGGACGGCATCCCCGGTACCTTCACGATGGGTGGCATCTGCGCCGGTGCAAGCGGCCGGTTCCTGGAGATGACCGCGAAGCGCCTCGGGGTCGACATCACCGAACTCGGGCCGCTTGCGATGAAAGGCATGGGTGGCAGGGTTCCCATGAACAGTTACTGTATCGTCTTTGGCACCCAGAGCCTCGTGAACGCCCTCGCTGCCGGCAGCACCCGGGAAGACGTGGCCGCGGCCGCCTGCCACAGCGTTGCCGAACAGGTCTTCGAGCAGCAGCTCCAGGAAGTGGACATCAAGGAACCCGTGCTCATGGTCGGCGGCACCTCGCTCATCGAGGGACTAGTGCATGCAATGGGCGAACTCTTAAAGATCAACGTGGTCGTCCCGCCGCACTCCCAGTACATCGGTGCGGTCGGCTCGGCGCTGCTTGCATCAGGGTTTATCAAAAAGGACGGGACAGATGCAGGCCATTGAGTATTTCGAGGTCGAATGTACCGAGAAGGCGGGCGGCGAGAACTATAAGCAGATAGCTAACGACGTGCTGCTCGACCATAACCTGCTCAGGGTGGTCCACAAGATCCACATCTACATCGACCCCAAGGTCCCCATCTTCGTCGCAGTCGGGATCTTAAAAAAAGTCACGACTATCGTAAAAGTCGGGGATATCGCAAACGTGAATCCCCTCGAAGGAAAGATCACGCTTTCTATCTCTGACGAGACCTACCTCTCCCAGATGCTCAAAGTTTTCTGGGACCGGTTCGGCAAAGACCATGTCGAGCAGCCGGACCGGTTCACGGTGATCCTCTATAATGTCCCGGCAACCGCAGCGGAGATCGAGGAGATCCAGATCGCCGACCCGAGCCAGTCGCTCTACAAGGATCTCGTCTATGCCATGAAATGCATCTGCCCGGAGGGGTTCCGGGTCAGGAGCGAGGACTTCGGGAAAGAGAAGTTCTCGTTTGTTGCCAGCGAGGATACACTCACCGATGCCAGCCTTGGGCTCGTAAATGAGAAGTTCGCGCTTATGGGGGAGACGCCATGATCCTTGTCCCGATCACCTACAAGGGCGGAGTGTACCGGCACAACGAGATCATCGACCTCATCGAAGACCTCGGCGGCTACATTGTCCAGAAGCACATGATAGCCCAGGAAGTCGTGCTCCAGTGCTTTGTCCCCAAAGAGGACGTGGAGCTGATCCGGGCGATAGGAAAACCGCTTGCCGGCGAGGTTACGGACTCCCCGCTCGTGGGGACCGAGATCGCGGTCGTAAGTATGAGCCTCGAGATCCACCACCTGCCCCACCCGTCCTGCGATATCGCGGAGTACGTGCGCCGGCTCGGGGCAAAGAGCAACATGGTAGGGATGGCCCGGGGCGTGGGGAAACGGATCGCGGGGATCAACGATGAGGAACGCGATGTCATAAACGAGCACGACATCGCGGTATACCTGCTCGGGAACTTCGAGCACTGTATCGAGAAAAAGATGCCGGTAATCCTCCGGGGGATCGAGGTGCCGGTCGTTATCTGCGGCGGCCCGGACAAGGAGGTGCTCGAACGTATTGTCCAGCCGAAGGTTGACGGCTACGTGGGAAACGTCGGCAGGTTCATGCACCGCACCAAGGAATCGGAGGAGCTGGAGAAACTCGACGAGATCATTGCGGAGATCACCAGAGTCCTTTCAAAGCGCCGTGAAGAGATCGCAAAAGACCCCCTCTCGGTTGCCCCGGCCCGGCTCATGGATGTCATCCGGGAGAAGGTGCCCGAGATCCAGTACGTGACCTCCCCGACGCCGCTCACGGTCCAGATGGCAGGGCTCCGGGTGAAGCTGCCGTACGACACGTACGCGGATGCCGTGCGCAGGGCAGAGATTGAGGACGGGATCACCATCGGCGAGATCGCCGACGTCGAACCTTCGCGGATGCGGGACTATATCATTGTGCGGGTAAAACCGTTCTCGGAGACAAACATCGTTGTGTGAGGATGAGATATGGGACGCAAGCGCGAGATCGAGTTCGAGGACCGGCTCCGGTATATTGTCGAGAAGGGCACGGCGGCAACCGCAGACGAGTGGCTGGGGATCATTGAAAAAGAGTACGGCAAGGTGCCGCTCATCTTCAAACACATGGGCGAGCGGCCCGAGGCGCTCATCTCCCACCTGCTCTACAAGACTACAGTAGCAGAGACAAGCCCGCTCGACCCCAAGTACGTGGAGCTGATCAGCATGGCGGTCGGTGCGGCCTTGAAATGCCCGCACTGTACGAGCTACCACATGCAGGCCGCAATCAAGATGGGGGCGACCCGGGAAGAAGTCCTTGAAACGATTCTCCTGTCGGGGATGATCTCGAACTCCTCGGTGCTTGCGAATGCGTACCGGATCGTGGATGACAAACTGGAGAAGTGCGTTCCCTGCCAGGTCAAGGGGGTAGGAAGCGATCAGAAAGAGAAAGCCGGTAATAAAAAGCGGACCCGTAAATCCCGAGCGTAACGGAGTAAATGTTTTTTCTTTTGGAAGTATCTGACGACCGCGAGACCGTGCTCAACATCATCTGAAGTATACTATCGTTTATTTCCCCGGGCGATCCAAGATCTGATCTGAATGTGCGGGATCGCGGGGCAGTACTGTTATGCGAGTGGACGGCCGGACCGCAGGCTTCTCGCATCCATGTCTGAACGGCTTGCCCACCGGGGACCTGACGGAGAGGGCCTGCATACCGATGAGCTTGTCGGCCTTGTCCACCGGAGACTTGCCATCATTGACCTCTCCCCGGATGGACTCCAGCCGATGACAAACGAGGATTGCTCGCTCTGGCTGGTCTTCAACGGTGAGATCTATAATTTTGTCGAGCTCCGCGAAGAACTGATGGCGAAAGGTCATGTCTTTTCTTCAAAATCAGATACTGAAGTAATCCTCCACGCATACGAAGAGTGGGGACACGGCTGCCTTGCGAGATTTAACGGAATGTGGGCGTTCGCCCTCTGGGACGAAAAAAAACAGGAGCTCTTCTGCGCCCGGGACCGGTTCGGGATAAAACCGTTTTATTATACCAAGATCAGCGGCTCGTTTTTGTTTGCCTCCGAGATCAAGGCACTCCTTGTTCACCCGGATGTGGGAAGAACGCCCGATGACGGGATGCTTCGGGTGTACCTTACCTGGGGCGTGCAGGATCACTGCGGGAGAACCATGTTCGAGGGAATTTCCCAGATCGGGCCGGGCCACGCGATGGTGGTCGGCCGGGATGGAAAAGCCGAACCGTTCCGGTACTGGGATGTTACCGTTAACCCTGCCCTGTCCGATACAAGGACTGACGATGAGGTTGCCACCCGGCTCCGCGGGCTTTTACACGATGCAACAAGGATCCACTTAAGAAGCGATGTGGCAGTAGGGACCTGCCTCTCGGGCGGGATTGACTCCTCCACGCTTACCGCCATCATCAGCGGAATCATAAAAGAGGACGCTCCGGAGAGCGTGGGTGCCCTGCAGAAGACCTTCTCCGTTGTCTTCCCGAAAACACAATACGACGAGAGCAGGTACATTGACGAGATTGTAGCCGCGACCAGGGTGGATGCGACTATGACGGAGCCGGCCCCGGCGGACCTCGAAACAGACATTAAAAGGCTCGTGTACATGCAGGACGAGCCGTTCGGATCCCTTTCGATCTATGCCCAGTACTGCGTGATGCGCCTGGCACAGACCAAGGTAAAAGTGGTACTGGACGGGCAGGGGGCAGATGAGCTTTTGGCCGGTTACCTCGGGTACCAGGCAAGTTACATCAGGGGCCTTTTAAAGAGGTTTAATATTCCGGCAGCATTTTCTGAAGCCCTTGGGAGTCTAAAAGAGCACCGGGGATTCTTTGTCACAGCCCGGGCGCAGCTGCGGGCACGGCGCGGGCGCAGGACACTCATTTTGGGAACCGCTCAGCCGGTTGACCGGTACGCCGGCACACTAGATGAGGTTCTGCACCGCGAACTTATTTCCACAAATCTCCCGGCCCTCCTCCATTACGAGGACCGTAACTCCATGGCTTTCTCTATCGAGTCCCGGGTGCCGTACCTTGATGTGCGCCTCGTGGAGTACCTGGCAGGACTCCCGCTTAACCAGAAGATCCGTAACGGGGTCACCAAGTGGTCGCTGCGTGCCGCGATAGTGGGGCTTGTCCCTGATTCCATCCGGTGCCGGCGTGACAAGATGGGATTTGTCACTCCCGAGGAATGCTGGATGAAGAACGAGCTCAGGGATTTCATGCAGGGAATCTTTTCTTCAGAGAGTTTCTGTTTCCGGCCCTACTGGGATGCAAAAGCCGTAAAGGAAGACTACGATGCCTTCCTTAACGGGACATCAGCCTACTCCCCCGAGATATGGCGGATTGCCTGCACAGAACTCTGGCTCCGGACCTTTATCGACAGACCCAACGGGATACGTCCGGGATAGATTCTTATGAACGCCTTTTTTAGCTTTAAAGCCGGTAAAGATCAGTATGTGAATATTCCCGGGGCGAATTCTGTCACGGGACAATGAAAAAAAACATAGGGCATATCAATGAAGACCATCATCCTTGCCGGCGGCGTGGGGACCCGGCTCTGGCCGCTCTCCCGGGAATACTATCCCAAGCAGTTCATCCCGATGGAGGGAGAGTCCCTCTTCCAGCGGACCTGCAAACGGGCACAGAAATTCTCGAAAAACAACGAGATCTATGTAGTGACGAACGAGATCCACCGGTATCTCGTGGCAAACCAGATGGACGATCTGGGGTGTACCGTCCCGGCCGACCATATCCTTGCAGAACCGGAACAGAAAAACACCCTGCCTGCTATTGCATGGGCAATGCAGCAGATAAAAAAGGCGGACAAGAACGCGACCGCCGTGGTCTTCCCCAGCGACCACCTGCTCGGGGAAAAAGCAGTTGGCCAGATTTCCGCGGCAGAACCCCTTGCCCAAAAGTACCTGGTGACCTTCGGTGTCAGGCCGACCTCGCCCCACACGGGATACGGATACATCCGGCCGGGGAAGGCCGTTGCCGGGGGATGTGCGGTCGAGGAGTTCAAGGAGAAGCCAGACGAGAAGACTGCCACAGAGTACGTGAAGAAAGGATATCTCTGGAACAGCGGGATCTTCCTCCTCTCCGTCCCGGTCTTCTTTGAGGAACTCAAAAAATACCAGCCCCGGCTCGCCGCCGCGTTTGCCGGGACCGCCGTTCCCGAGTACCCAAAACTCGATTCGATCTCGATCGATTACGGCCTGCTCGAACCCTCGAAAAAAGTTGCCGTCGTCCCTCTCGATACAGAATGGAACGATCTGGGGACGTTCAAGGCGATATACGAGGTCCGCCCGCACGATGCAGAGGGAAATGCCGGGGAAGCGGAGTACCTCTCGGCAAAGGACAACTACGTCAACGCCCCGGGAAAACGGGTCGGTCTTATCGGCGTGGACAACCTGGTCGTGGTGGACACGGCTGATGCCCTCCTTATCTGCGATAACCGACACACCGAGCAGGTCAAGGAGCTCGTGGGGCGGTACAACAAGCAAAACGATCCCGTAACCCTGTTCCACCGGCAGGTGCACCGGCCCTGGGGCGCCTATACCGTGCTCGAAGATTCGGAACACTATAAGATCAAGCGCCTCACGGTAAAACCGGGCCGGAAACTCTCCCTCCAGCTCCACCACCACCGGAGCGAGCACTGGGTGGTTGTGAGCGGTACAGCCGAGGTCGAGCTCAACGGCGAAACAAAACTCCTCCGGCAGGGAGAGAGCACCTTTGTGAAGAGCGGTGTCCGGCACCGACTGGAAAATCCCGGCGTCATCCCCCTGGAGATCATCGAGGTCCAGCTCGGGGAATACCTCGAAGAGGACGATATTGTCCGGTTCGAGGATGAGTACGGCAGGAAATAAGAAGATCTATTTTTTTCGTTGGTAGGGCCGGAACGCTTTCATGGCCTCATGTTCCCGGCAACCGCTGCCCGAGACAAGGCACTCCGGCCCGTTCCCGATCAGGTCTTCCCGTCCCGCCTGACGGAGACCTTCGAGCACAAAGGCCCGGTTGGCCGGTTCGCGGTACTGCATCATCGCCCGCTGGACCTTCTTCTCCCGGCCCCTGGGCACGTACACCGGTTTGAGCGCGAACGGGTCAAGTCCTGTGTAATACATGCAGGTCGAGACGCTCATGGGCGTTGGCGTGAAGTCCTGTACCTGCTCGGTGTAGAGACGGTTGTCCCGGATATACTCCGCGAGCTCGACCATGTCCCGCATCGTGCAGCCCGGGTGGCCGGACATGAAATAGGGTACAATGTACTGGCGTTTTGGTTTTCCCTGCTGGAACGCATCGAAGCGTTCGCGGAACCGGTCGAAGACCTCTTTTCCGGGCTTGTTCATGGCCGCCGTGACTTCTGCGCTCACATGCTCCGGGGCAACTTTTAAGTGACCCGAGACGTGGTGCTCCGCAAGCTGCCGGAGGTAGCCTGAATCCGGATCGCCGGCAAGCACGAGATCGTAGCGGATCCCGGAACCGACGAAGACCCGTTTTACACCGGGTATTTCGCTTACGCGACGGAGAAGCTCACGGATTTTGGTATGGTTCACATCGAGGGACGGGCAGGCCGGCGAGCAGGACTTCTTCGGGCAAGCCCCGGCCTTCTCCCACTTCGGGCAGGCCATGGCGTACATGTTTGCCGTCGGCCCGCCAATGTCCTGCACGATGCCTTTGAACTCCGGCATCTTCGCCATCCGGGTCACCTCGCGGACAACCGAATCTATGCTCCGGCTCTGGATGATCCGGCCCTGGTGGTGGGTGAGAGCACAGAACGAACAGCCCCCGAAACAGCCCCGGTGGGAGACGACCGAGAACCGGACGGGTTCGAGCGCCGGGACCGGTTTTTTGTACGAAGGGTGAGCCCGGCGGGAGAAGGGCAGCTCGTAGACATGATCGAGTTCGACGGTCGTGAGCGGCCGGGCCGGAGGATTCTGGATGATTACCGTTTTCGGGTGCGGCTGGGCAACGGGCCTTCCCCGGACCGGATCCTGTTCCCGGTAGTGGAGCGCGAATGCCTTTGCATATGCGATTTTGTCGGACGAGACTTCGGTAAACGAGGGGATCTCCACGATGCCATCGTGCGGGACCGCACGCCATTCGGCGACTTCCCTTGTGTATGTGGTTCCCCGGATATCCCGAAGCGACCGGGCCGGTTCTCCGGCAGCGAGACGCTGTGCGATCTCCACAACCTGCCGCTCTCCCATGCCATAGACAAGGAGCGTTGCCGGGGCATCGGCAAGGATCGCCTGCCGGACCTTGTCCTGCCAGTAATCGTAGTGCGCGAAGCGACGCAGGCTCGCCTCGATCCCGCCAAGAACGATCGGGACGTCGGGGTATGCGGCGTGGACGAGGTTCGCGTACACGACCGTCGCCCGGTCCGGCCGGCGCAGCTCTCCCCCGGGCGAGTACACGTCCGAGCTCCGGCGCTTGAGGTTCGGGGTGAGGTTGTTCACCATCGAATCGACATTGCCGGACGAGATCCCGAAGAAGAGCCGGGGCTTCCCGAGCGCCGTAATATCTGTTGTGCTCTTCCAGTCCGGCTGGGCGATGATCCCGACCGAGAATCCTGCATCCCAGAGGACCCGGCCGATAAGTGCCGTGCCAAACGACGGGTGATCTACGTACGCATCGCCCGTGACAAGGATGATATCGAACTGTCCGATGCCAAGGGCGGCACCCTCTTTTTTGGTGAGGGGGAGAAACGCGGGCTGATCGGTCATGACTATTTAACCGGGGGCCGCCGGGTCAGGTCCCGGATGATGTCCGCAAGCCCGCCCGGTGCATCTTCTTCCTCTTCGGCCGGTTCCGGCTCCGGGGGTGTCGGTCCGCTCTTCGCCGACTTCTCTTGGGCCTCCCCGTCCTGCCCGTGGACCGGCAGGTTCACCTGGGTCTTCTCATCGAACTGCCGCACGATCGAGATGCCGGAGAATTCCAGAATAACGGCCTCTGCCACGATATAGGTCACCGCCTTCTCCCGCAGGCAGCCGGTTAAGGCGTGCCCGGCCCGGCCCACGGACGTGTGGAAATGGATGGCAGGACTGCCGTCCTCCATGGTGATGGTCCCGATACCCACCATCTCCCACCCGCCTTCGAACATGACAAAATGCGGATCGGGGGGAAAGACCGCTTCTTCCGGCCCGGTGACCATCTTGGCCTGGCGCAATGCCCCAAGATACAGGATCGTGCCGGCCGTAACAGCGTGCGTTTTTACAAACTCGCGCGTAACGCCTAAAAAATCCTCGCCGTCGTCAATCCGCAGGACAAATACCCTGCCGATCCTGCCTTCAGAGTACTGCATACCGGGGCCCTTTTTTTAGATTTTTGTAGTGATTAGAATGACGCGGATTTATATCTCTTTTCTCTTACAAAAAAACGGATTGCTCCCTTTCTCCTGCACGGTTTGGAGAATAAGGCGCAGAGATGGCGAAAAACGGGTCGGGCGGGTGTCCTACCGCCCGCCGGCTCCGCCGCCGCCAAAGCCCCCGCCGCCCCCGAAACCTCCTCCGCCAAAACCGCCCATTCCTCCCCCGCTCCCGCCCTGGCCGGGAGGAACAAAGGTCATGAGCGGCACAAAGACCATATTCATCCCCATAACTCCTGTCGGGACACCGGTCTCGGGGACCGGGATATCGAGCGACTTCATGGCCGCTTCCACCTTGTCGCCCACGCCAAGGGCAGTGCCGTAGACCAGCCACTCGCCCCACATCGGGAGGTCCTCGGGGGGATACTTCCGGATCATGGCCATGTCTGAGAGGAAGTGGGCAAAGGCGTCCCATTCCAGTTTGTCCTTGTAATGGTCGTCCTTCCAGTGCCCAAAGAGGGTCGAAGGAGCCGCCCATGCGATCACGAACTGGATCGTCACCACGAGCAGGAGGGCTGCTGCCGGGAACAGGAGCGACCCCTGCACCGGCATCACGAATGCTGCCATGAACGTGACTACGCAGAGCACGGCGCTTACCGCAACAAACGGGGTGAGGTGGTCGCGGCCGTCCACCATATACTGGTAGGAGATGGCGGTATCCACCCGGCGCGTCACATCGGTGAGATTCTTCTGGAACCGGAGCGCCTGTTCCATTGCGGGCATACTCGTGCGGGCATCGCTCACCAGCGTCTTGATAGCGTCGGAATCGAGCGTATCGTTCTTCCCCACGGCTTTTAAAAATGCCAGGACCCGCTGCTCGTACGGGTCAGATGTTGCCGTGGAAAGGACGCGGATTGAGACCTCTTTTCCGTCCCCCTTTGTCGTTATCTCGACGAGTTTTCTCCGGTGCAGGTCAAGGAGCGTGGCATAGTAGCCGTCCTGGTCGAAGTCCAGGGCATCGCCTTTGAAGAGCAGGTTCACCTGCCAGGGTTTGAGCTCCGGGTTCGGGATGGTGCTCAAAAAGGTCGTGACCGTGAACTGCCGCTCGCGCCCGTACCGGTAATAGATAAGGAGCAGGAGGAACGGTGCGAGGATCACAAGCGCCTTTGCCAGGTAACTGACAACGAGGGCCAGGGTGTACGGGAGATCGTACCAGAAACTCGCGGATGCTGCTTTCGCTGCTACATCCGTTGTCGTGCTCCAGACCCCGGGCATTGCCGCGAATGCGTCCTTGTTCCCCACCATCTCTACCGCGATGATCTCGTTTTTGGCAACGCTGCCCGTGATGGTGTAGGTGTCCCCGGATTTATCGGCGGACAGGGTCGGCGGGTACGCATAGACCTGTTCGATATTGTCCGCCGGCACCGTGATCATGACATACTGGTAGGGGATGTGGCTGGTGCCGGCAAATTTCAGGTTGAGGTGCGTATGGGTGCCGTCAGTTTCGAGCGGCGGATGGACCACGTACGCGGTCGTTACCGTATAGGTTCCTTCGGAGAAATACCCGGGATTGTAGATCCCCACTTCGTTCTTGTCCGCGAGACGCGCGATCCTGTCGGAGACCGCGCTGTCCGCTGAACCGGTGACCCGCACGGCGGCGGACGCGTCTTTGGCATATCCCACGGAACCGGCGGGCGCATCGATCGAGACAAACTGGATCGACGAGCTGTTGCGGCTGTCAAAGACGAGCGGGGCTTCCCACGAGCGGTATAGCATCCGGTACTCGCCGGAGGACTCCACATTGTACACGTACTGCTCCTGCAGGGTCCCGGTATCCGAGAGGGTAGCCCGGTACGAGTCCACCACGAGGTCCCCGTGGACGAGGGGCGGGACGACAACGGCAAGGACGAACGCTGCGATCCCAAGGAGCAGCGTGATGGCAAAAATAAGGGTGATCTGCCGGGTTTCGCTCACGATCGATTCCCCATCAGAACTCGATCTTGGGGGCAGTCGCTATGGCTTCTTCGAACTGGAGATACTCAAGCTTGTTGAGGTGTATCATGTGCCCGATGAAGTTCGAAGGGATGGTGTCCATCATCGTGTTGAACTCCTGGGAGATGTTGTTGTAGGTGTACCGCTGCCGGGAGATCTCGTTTTCCAGGTCTTTGACCGAGCCCATGAGGTTCGTGACCGTGCTCGCGGTCTTGAGATCGGGATAGTTCTCTGCAACGGCAAGGAGCCGGCCGAAGATCGAGCGGGACTCGGCCTCGACCTTGTTCAAGTCCCCGGGCCCGGCGGTAGCAACCGCTGCACGCATGGCGGTGACTTTCGTGAGCGTGTCCTGTTCGAACTTTGCATAGCTCTTGACCGCACCGAGCAGCTGCTCGATCATGTCGAGCCGTTTCTTCATTGCCACCCGGATCTGCCCGAGGGTCGCTTCCGAGGAGTTCTTGAGCGAGAAAAACCGGTTGTAGATCCCGACGGCCCAGATGATGAGGCCGATGATAACAAGGATGATGACAATCAGGATGATCCAGCCAATGATATCTCCGAGCATGGTGTATCACCATACCGGTACACCCGCAAGAAGATAAGGCTGAGGGCGGAGGGCAGGGACGGAAAAAATCCGAAGGGGCCCGGATCGCTGGAGTACTTAACCTTACAGTTGAACTGTAAAGTTACAGACCGGCTGTAACATTACAGACTGCGTTACGCCGGAGAGGGGATCGAAAAATGAGAGGTTGAGGGGGCCGGACTTTTAAAAAACGCCCGGTACGGGATCGGGATTCTTTCTTGATCCGGTGTACCGGGAAAAACCGGGCCCCTGAATAGTACGGCAGAAAAAAAGAGATTTATGCAATCGCCAGCGTCCCGACAACCCGGAGCTTGCCGCCTTCGAGATAGTTGAGCACGACTTTTGCGCCCGGGGGAAAGACCAGATCCTTATCGAGCGTGATAGTCAGTTCGGGCATCCGCCAGTCGCTGCCGGCAACGACCCTGGTGACCCGGGCGGGCAAAAACTGCATCCAGTGGCCCACGTACACGACCATATCCTCCTTGATGGGGGCGGGCCAGTACTTGACAAGCTGGGCCTGCCCGGTGATGGTGGACGCGGTCTTTACCGCGGGGTCGTTTGTCAGGACATACCCGCGGTCGAGATCCTCGGCTTCGATCCCCTTGAGGGCAAGACCTGCCCGGTCGCCGATCACTGCAATCTCGGCGTCCTCGTCGTGCTTCTGGATCGAGCGGACCTGTGCGGTTTTCGTGGTCGGGAGCACCTTGAGCGAATCGTGTTTTTTGATCACGCCATGAGCAACGCAGCCGAGAACTACGCTCCCGACACCCTTGACATTGAAGTGGTGGTCGATGGGCATGGACCCGATGGATGCGCCCTCCTTGGTCTTCTGGTGGGCCGAGAGCTTTGCCGCGGCATCGAGCAGCTTTTCCCGGATGCCGATGGGTTCGTCCTCGACGACATCGTAGTGTTCGAGCACGGTGCCCTTGATGAGCGGCGCGATCTGGTCGGGGGAGAGGTAGTTTTTGAGGACAAGAGAGCCGTTTGCCTTCCCGGCGCACTGGAGCATCAGCACCATCTCGCCGAAAGTGGCGTTGACCTCGCTGACTACGAGGAGGACCCGGTCGGCGAGGGAGATCGCATAAAAGAGCGAGGAGAGTTTCTCCGGGTACCGGGTCGGTTCGATGAAGGTGACGGTCGCAGGGCCTTTCTTGAGGTTATAGAAGGTGATATCGCTGGTTGTACCTTTTTTTCCCAGGGTATCTGCATAGCCGTTCGGGGCAAGGACGGCGACGGTGATATTGGACATGATGGTAAGTGTATTGGGTTTTGTCCTGTAATATCTTTTACAGACCCTGATGAGGGGCGGGATTTTATCAGACTGGGTCCAATCCGGAAAAGTAACGGGCCCAACGGATCAGAGAAGGTGCGGGAAATATAATGTTCTTTAGCTTATGTACCAGTGTAGTGTTTCAGCGATACTATAATTCCGCGCTTCAGGTGATCCATGGATCTTTCAAAAAATAAAAAGACGATAATCCAGATTGTTCTGTTACTCATAGGACTCCTGATCCTGGTCTATATCCTCCGCGGCTCCGGAATTCTTGAAAACATCCCTTACCTTCTTACCATCAGCATCCCGCTGCTCATACTAGCCTTTGTCCTCTCCAACATCAATATCCTGGTAAAAATTTACCGGTGGAAGTTCCTCAGCGAAAAATACAACCAGCCTATTTCAATGCGCGAAGCATCCATTGTCACGGTGTCGAGCCTGTATTTCGCCAATATCACGCCGGGAAAAGTAGGCGACCTCTTCAAGGCATATTATATGCAGAAAAAACACCTGATGGACTTTTTTGACGGCGTTTCGATGATCTTTTACGAGCGGTTCTTCGAACTGCTGATCCTCGCCCTGACCGCGGGGGCAATTATTTTTATCAATATGAAAGGGGTTTCGGTAATTGTCCTCGAGCTTACCGCGGTAATCCTGATTATCCTCGCCCTGTTCTATTTCAAATCCGATTATTTCATGGGGCTGCTGGAGAGGCTGCTCGTCCGTGTGCCGGTAATTAACACCGGAGAGGTAAAATTCCACATCAAAAAACTCCCGCTGCCCGACATCTTTGCCGTGTTTGTAATCACGGGAGTATCGCTGGTCTTTGAATTCGCCCGGCTGTGGGTGATCGCCCTCGCATTCGGGTACTGGCTCAACCCGCTGCAGGTATCGATCTTCTTCAGCCTCGCTATCGTTGCCGGTCTGATCTCCCAGATCCCGCTCGGCATCGGTGTGACGGAAGGATCCTTGAGTTTCCTCTTCCAGCAGGTCGGAGTTCCTCCGGTAAGTGCGATGTCGATTGTCCTGACCGATCGTATCATCTCTATGTATTACGCCCTTGTACTGGGATTTGTATTTTCCAAATTTTCCTATGACCGGCTCAACGAGGCTGAGGCTGCATCATGATCTCGATTATTGTCCCGCTGTATAACGAGAGAGAGAACGTACTGCATTACCCTGAGGATTTTTTCCCGGTTGTCGAGGATCTTTCCCGTAAGACCGGGGAGACGTTTTCCTATATTTTTGTCGACGATGGGAGCAAAGACGATACGGTAGCGCAGATAAAGGCTGTCGCACAGGGCCGGTCGGATATCACCCTCCTCGAGCATGGGATAAACCGGGGCATGGGAAATGCGATTAAGACCGGCCTTGGTGCCTGCACATCAGAACTCGTCGTTACCATGGATTCCGATCTGACGTTCCGGCCGGAAGATATCGAAAAACTCATTGAAAAGTACCGGGAGACCGGTGCAGACTGCGTCTCCGGGTCCCCGTACATGGGGGAGGGGCTGATGGAGGAGGTTACACCCTTCCGGTTATTTTTAAGCGCCTCGGTGAACTTCATGTACCGCTGCCTTCTCGGGAAAAAGATTACCAGCGTCAGCCCGATCTTCCGGCTCTACAAGCGCGAAGAACTGGCAAAACTGACTATTTCCAGCAGCAATTTCGAGATCAATGCGGAGATCATATCCAAACTGCTCATCGCCGGTAAAAACGTCGTGGAGATCCCGGTCCCGCTGCTGAGGCGGAAATACGGGTATTCGAAGATCAATGTGAAAAAAGAGATCAAAAACAACCTGGTGATGCTTTACAAGATTTTTAAGACCAAATACCTTCACCGAGAATGGACCTGAAGATTTTATAAATTCCTTGGGGTGATGTTTTTTCTCCCGGCCGGGGAATACCCCCGGTTCTCTTTTTCGCAGGAATTGTCAAGGTACGTGTCCTGAATATAACTCCCCCCGGTAAAAGACCGCCCGGGCGTGTACCACGATCTTCCTTAACTTAAAATACGATTCGTGAGAACACCACATAACGATGTTTGCCATCATCCTTGGAACACGGCCGGAGATCATCAAGATGTCCCCCCTTATCCGGTCGTGCGAAAAACAGGGTATTGATTATTTTGTCCTCCATACCGGCCAGCACTATTCTTACGAGATGGACCGGGTCTTTTTTGAGGATCTCCGCCTTCCCGCGCCCCGGTATAATCTCGATGTCGGTTCCGGAAGCCATGCCGTTCAGACAGGGGCCATCATGGCTGGTGTGGAAAAGATCCTCGCCGAAGAAAAACCGGAGGTAGTCCTTGTCCAGGGAGATACCAACACCGTACTTGCAGGAACGCTGGCCGCTTCCAAATGCTATGTACGGGGGCCGCAGAAACTGCCGGTGGAGGTGGGCCACGTGGAGGCTGGTCTGCGGAGCTTTGACCGTACCATGCCGGAAGAGATCAACCGGATAATCGCAGATCATGTAGCGGATTACTGTTTTGCACCAACGGAGGTGGCTAAGAAAAACCTCCTGCACGAAGGGATCGACGAAAAGAAGATTGTCGTGACCGGCAATACGATCGTCGATGCTGTCCGGCAGAATGTCGTCCTTTCAAACGAATCCGGAAATACCCTGAAAAATCTGGGACTTTCAGAGAAAGGGTATTTCCTGGTGACACTCCACCGTCAGGAAAATGTGGATGACAAAACGCGCCTTGAAGGGATCTTTTCCGCCCTCGCCCGGCTCCATGCCGCAACCGGGATACCCATGGTATTCCCGGTCCATCCGCGGACGGAAAAAATGATCAAATCGTTCGGACTTGACCTCAAAGGTATCTCCCTCATCCCCCCGCAGGGATTTCTGGATTTCCTGCAGCTCGAATCGAATGCCCGTATGGCACTGACCGATTCCGGGGGAGTGCAGGAAGAAACCTGCATCCTCGGCGTGCCTTGCGTAACAATACGGGATTCTACAGAACGACCGGAGACCGTTGCAGTCGGGGCAAATATCGTGGCAGGGGTGTCGCCCGAGAACATTATCAAAGCTGCGGGAACCATGCTTGAAAAACAGGACTCCTGGGAGAATCCGTTCGGTGACGGGAATGCGGGGGATAAGATACTTCATTCAATCTGTTCAGAAATATAAACGAGGAAAAAGGTAGAAGTTGATTCAATTAATACTGTATTTTTTATTTACCCTTAAATAGAATTCTTTTCAAATTCTGAAAAAAAGCTCCTGATGGCCTGATGGTTACGTACATGAGGAGGAGGAGAATACAGTACTGCAGAGTGAAAAACACAAGGGTGACGTACCATCCTAATGACCCGGTCGGGTTTGTATACTGATTATTTGTATAGAATCCACCAAACATTAGTGGAAATTCAATAAATGCAAATATTTGAAACAGATAAAATAGGATTATTTTATAGAGATCGTCAGCTACGAGTATGCACAGGAGCGGTGTAAACCAGACAATATACTGAGGGCTGTGAAATTTTGTGAGATAAATTACCGCGATAAGCGCGCACAGAAGGCATTTTATCAGAGTTTCCTGGCGATTTTCCGTTGATTTATAAGATTTATAGATCAGATAGAAAAGTACTGCAGCCATGAGCAGGTACATACAAACGGAAATTTCCCCTGTAGTTATACCGATATGCCAGAGTCCGTTCAGCCAAGAATAGATCGTATAAGTAACAGTATTAACATAGACACCAACACTCGCCCCAGTGGCAAACAAATAGGATTTGAGTGCATCCGGCCGTATAATGATAAGGGGTAAAATGAATACTAGTGCAAAAGGAACTATCACTTTACAGACGTCAATTATTTCTTGCTTTAAAGAAGTTTTCTTAGCGTGATAAAGGATAATAAAAGGGAACGTTATTGCGGGAAAAATCTTGGCAAAGAATCCAAGTGCTGCAGCAAGGTAGCTTCTCATATTCTTTTCATAAATGGTAAAGAGGACAGCAATCATTAAGAAACACGTCGGAAATGCATCATATTTTGTGATGACAAAATATGCTGTTGAAAATGCTGTTGCATAAATCAATCCGGCGATAAACGCTGTACGCTCGTTACGAAGTTTTAAAACAATTAAATAGACGCATAAAAGGGTAATGATATCGCAAATTATCATTAAAATTTGAAATGTATATATAAACCCCCATGCATTTTGCAAAAGAAGCGCGGGAATCAAGGAGAGAATAATAGGGACAAACAACAGGACCGGATATTCAAAATTATAATTTAAGTACGGTAGTTGACCCTGCATCAGATAAACTCCGTGCTGGAGATAATACCCCAAATCATAATAATCAATAAACGAATGAAAAATCAGAGGAGTGGCAAAAAAAACGGCAACTTTTGTCAGAAGGGAGCACACTATGAGCAAAAAAAGATGATGCTTTATTATCCCAACATCAGTTTTTTTAAAAGGATTGTCAAGGAATATCCACGATTTGTTTGTTTTTTTCCCTTTTTTTTCAAATTCTTCCCCAAGACTCTTATTTTTATTACCCATCTTTCTTCACCGAACAATATTCATTTACACATATTAATTATAAATAAATTCTATGTACAATTGAAGTATATTTCGATTAACAACAAATCAGAAAGTCTACTTTCGTTGCCACGTCACCCGCCGGTTCACCAAGAAATTCCAAATAAATGCCACCAGAATCCCCAGAATATTTGCGATCCGGTAATCGACACCGGCCCACGTTGCAAGCACGTTTAAGATGGCAAAATTGATCGCTGCCCCTCCGACAGAGACCACCTGGAACGAGATAAACCGCTGCCACCGATGCCCGAGTGCGTGTTCTTCCCGATCTGCACGGAACGTCCAGAGATCGTTTAAGATAAAATTGCTGATAATAGACAGTTCGATGGCGATGATACTCGCTACCGGGAGGACAAGATGAACAAATTCCTTAAGATAGATGAGCAACCCCTCATTTACCACAATCCCGGAAAGCCCTACCATCCCGAACTTGAAGAGCTTTTTCCACTCCTGCCAGACCGCGCTGTCGTGGTGGTTCCAGGAATATCGGGCATTATCGGTTACCTGGGCTGCGTAATCAACGATGGTTTTTAGGCCCAGCTTGCTTGAGCCGACCGCCCGGTCCACAAATTCAAACGGGATCTCCTTTGCTGTCTTCCAGTGACCTTTCCCGAGCACCTCGAGGAGTATCTTATATCCCCGCGGTTTAAGGGGGGCATCTTCGACAACACCCTTTTTAACCGCAAAAAAACCGCTGACCGGGTCATGAATCTCCGGGAAGAGCAGCCGGCCAAGGAAGGTGGCCCCAAGGGAGATTACCCGGCGCTTGAGTGGCCATTTCTGGATCCCCCCTCCCTGCATGTACCTGCTGCCGATGACGATATCGCTGCCGGCCCTGATCTCAGCGAGCATCTCCGGGATGTGTGCAGGGGGATGGGAGAGGTCTGCATCGATTACCAGAAAGATATCCGACTGCGCTGTATGGAACCCCTCCACAACGGACTGGGAAAGTCCCGGATCGTTTTTCCTGACAACAAGGCTGACATTGGATTTGGTCTGTTGTATGTCCCTGACAATGGGAATTGTTCGGTCCGGTGAATTGTCATCCACCACAAGGATCTCGCCATTAATGGCATTCCGGGAGAAGACGGTGTCCACTTCACGGATGATTGCAGCGATGTTTGCTTCTTCCTTAAATGTGGGGATGATGACAGTCAGGTCGTACATGGCAGCACGCAGGGATTATTGTGAGGTAAAGAGGTAAATTCCGGTATCCTGTCCGGCAAATTTCGTATTGTTCTTGAGCCAGAGAACAGCATCCCCGTTGGGATCAGCTGCACTGATATCCGAGGTGACAACAAAGAAGATCGTACTGTTGCCCCGCCCGGCATAGACGTTTTCAAGATCTTTACCGGTTGTTGCACCAGATTCACGGGTATTGTCCTTACCGGCCGAATAATAGTAATCGAGCGGCTGGGTCATATACCCGGGAACTGCGACCACGATATCTCCGGGACTCGTCCGTTCTGCCAGTGCCTGAGAGAAACCCCGCCAGTCCTCCTTGGAATACCCGGTATAATACCCGCTTGCAGCAAGGGATGCACCGCTGATAATGCAGAACATCGCGATAAAGCAATACACAACAGCCCGGCTCCTCCACAGGGAATACAGGGTACGGTAACACAGAGCAATCCCGATGAAAAAGACAAGGGTCAAAAAGATCAGGTAGCGGGGCAGCATCGGCATTTTAAACGAGAGGATAAAGCTGATGACAAAGGTCAGGATAGTAACCAGTACCAGGAAAATTCCCTTGTTTTTGTCGATAAGAAATGCCTGGATGATTCCAATGGCAAAGAGCACGATAAACAGGACCATGACCAGCTCGTTGAACCCGGAGATCTGGCTGAAGGTTTCGGGAATCAGGGTCAGTCCCTGGATCCCGTAGGTCGGTGCTGAGGCCGTTCGTGTTGCAAAGAGGCCGATCGTAACCAGGATCAGGGGGAGTGTGAGGACCACAAATACAACGACCCCCGCCGCGAGCAGCTTCAGGTTATTGAGCTCGGTACGGATCTTCGGTGCCCAGATGATGAGCGCATACAGGACCAGCGCTGCGATCATCACGAATGCATAGAAATGGGTCCAGAACGCGAGGGCTGAAAAGACACCGAACAGCACCCATTCTGTCCATGAACCGGTTTTCATGGCTTTTAAGAAGAAGAGCGTTGCGAGGGCGACAAAAAAGAGCATCACCGCATATGCCCGGGCTTCCTGGGAGTAGTAGATCAAAAAGGGCGAGACCGCACAGGCAGCGGCGGCAATAATCCCGGTGTTCCGGTCAAGGAATTCCTTCCCGACAAGATAAAAGACAGGTATGGAAAGAACACCGAGCAGTGCCGGGACAAAACGCAGGATGGCCTCACTGTTTCCGAACATCAGCAGGACATGCTCGATCCAGTAGAAGAGCGGCGGGTTGAATTCCCCTCCAGTGGTCAACCCCCAGATGCCAAAAATGGAGTGTGACGAATAGCTATACGTAGTGGCTTCATCCAGCCAGAGGGAGTTGTACCCGAGATTATAGAACCGCAGGATAAACCCGGCGATGGTAAGAAGTATCAGGGCCTGGACATACCGGCTTTTCGTGACAAGCGACCGGATATTTTCAAAAGTAATGTCCCGGAACGATGCAACCGGGGACACATAGCCATCATCCAGATCGCATTCCCCGGCTGCATCCTGCCGGGACCCTCGTTTATCTCCGTCTTTTTTCTTTGCCATCGCGCTCACTATTCTATTTGTCAATATTCAGATATATCTACCCGTAACAAAACGAGAGCCCCGATTATCTTATTCAACGGCCGGTTCTTTTTCGGGCCGGGATACTACCGGCATCCCCAGCGCCGCAAGCATCCCGCCGGTATCTGATACCACGGTCGCACCCTCTTCGAGCATGAGGTTGACCCGCTCGTGGCTGCCGGCCATCCTGAAATCGGTCCGGAGAGCGATCACGTTCTTTTTGAGCGCTGCCGCATAGCCCATCTCCCACGCGGTCCCCGAATCTGCATCGGCCCCGTCGATGATGGCTATCACGATGTCTGCGTCGTGGATCGCCCGTTTGTTTTTGGCAAAAATCCGGCGGTGCTCGTCCCGGCCCCGTATTGCATGGTTGTCTCCGCTCTCCTGCGGGAGGAAGACCTCGAAACAGTGTTCTTTGAGCACGGCTGCAACACGGGCATTGTACGAGCGTTCGGCCTCGGAGAAGAGCGGGGCGGCGAGATAGACCCGGTACTGCGAGAACTCAGTAACGTCGAGCGCCGGGATCTCCGGGAATTTTGCGTAAAAGACGCCCCGTCCCTCTCTTTTTGGCGGCCTCCCGTTTTCAGTACCGTAATACGTGCTCGTGACCCCGCAGGTCGGCGAGGAGTTGACGCCGAGGATACAGAGCGGCGGGCCGCGTTCTTTTACGATATCGTTTACCTTCCCGACAAGTTCGTCAAGGAGGGTGGCAAACTCCGGGGTGTTGAGGCGTTCGAGGAAGGTGCCGGGCTCGCGGTCCGCACCCAGGTACCGGGTCTCGGGGCAGGGGAGAGGCACGACCTCGATCCCGAACTTTTTGCACCGTCCGATCGACTTTGCAAAAAGGGCGATATCGGAGGGGTGCGTAATCCCCTTTGCCCGAAGTGCCGGGGAGAGGATACAGGGAGCGCAGAGCACGTACATTATACTATCTTGGCACGCACAGAATAATCAATGATTCCGCTTGTTGCCTACCGGGACAACAGCTGCGATCCCCGGAAGTGCACGGTAAAGAAACTGGAGCGGGCAGGACACCTGCGGATCGTAAAAACGATCTCGCAGATCCCGCGAAATACCCTGCTTTTAGACCCGACCGCGGAAAAGGCCCTCTCACCCGAAGACAAAAACGTGAAATCGATCACCGCCCTCGACTGCTCGTGGGAGGTGCTCGATACCGGGGCGGTGAGCTCCTGGCGGATCCGGCGGGCGCTGCCGTTTTTGATGGCGGCAAATCCCGTGAACTTCGGCAAACCCTGCAAGCTGACCTCGGTAGAAGCGATTGCCGCAGCCCTCTACATCCTTGGCGAACAGGAGCGGGCGGCACAGATCCTCGGCTGTGTCAGCTGGGGCATCCGGTTTTTAGAAGTCAACAAGGAGCCGCTGGAGCTCTATGTCACGGCAAAGGACAGCACCGAGGTCGTAAAGTTCCAGGCGCTGTTTTTGTAAGGATTTGTGGATCGGTTATTTTTGGATCTTTTCCTTTTGTCCAGGTAAGTGAGGGTACCCTCCTCCGCTATGTGGCCGGAGGGTCGGGGTGGCCTCCTGGGATGATCGGCCGCCCCGACCAATATTTTTGCGGTGCGGGGGGTAGGGGGGAGGGGGGGTCACCTCAGATCCGCGTGGATCCATGGCCGGTCCGATCTTTTTTGAAAATGATCGGTCCGGCCATGGATCGAGTACGGTCGGGGCGACCACCCGTTCTCTCCTGAAGCTCCAGTGGAAACACATGTCACGGTACTGGAAAAAGTACGGGCACCCCGACCATTTCCGGAAATGATCGGTCCGATCATTTTTTCTGCTGAGTGAACGGTGGGGGGTAGGGGGGTACCATTTTTTTTAGCGGGCGGGGTGGGCTCTAATATGGGGCTGAGGGGTAAGGGTTACCCACAAGCCAAACTATCGCCAATGGCAATTTTTTGTTGCGGGGTAATTCTCGGAAAAATAGGATGGATGTAGTGTTCTGCATGGAAAAAACTTAAAAAATTTCTTAATGCGTCTTCCAACTATCATCCATTACAATATTTTCAATCCATTTCTTTATTTCATATACATTATTAATTTTATAATTTGCAAAACCATTCCCATTAGATAAATAATCCGCTAAAGACTTTTCATCGCTATTGTTACAAGTAAATTGATATACATAATCTTTGTTTAATGCTTCTGGAATTAAAATACGAACCAATTTTTCGTATTCACATTTCTTATCAGAACATCTGAGTAATTCACGAGACCCATGTCCAAAAATCCATAAATTCTTAACATTTGGATTATTTACAACATCAAAAAAATCTTTTGAGTTTTCACAACAATATACCTTATAGTGAACATTATTGAACATGTGATTGATTAGTAAATCCACTCCCACAAACACAGGATCTGGACGAATGAAAGAATAAATAATCACTACTATTGCGTCATGCGATTTTTGTGCCTCATATTCTGGTTTTTCACATATGGAATTCCAACCATTTAAGGCATCGTTGTAATGTTTCCAAGAGATAAAAAAGCGGACAATATCAATATAGTGCCAGATATTTTTTATCCATACGGGAAAATGAGATGTTATAGTTTTTTTTGTAAATGTATTTTTAGGTTTTTTCCAATCCTCTAAAGATGCATTATTCTCGATTTTTAAATCGTCATTCACAGTAATAATCTGGGATATACACCAAATAAAAAATCCGGCCACCAGGTTCCACCATAATGGATAATTGGGAATTAAATTTATGTTTTTATTAACTATGAAAAACAGAGAAATTAGAATAAACAGAATGAAGTGACAAATAACAAAGGCGAATATTGAGAAAACAATTACCCAAATTAGGAAAAACGGGAGAAAATGCCATTTTGTAATTTTATTACCAATTGTCACAGTAAGCATAAGCCTTGATTATATTGTTATAATTTATAAATTTTAATTTGCGTTGGATACATGGACTGGCAGGATAGGAACAGGATCTTGCCACAAAAAGTCCTAATCCATCCCCATCAAATCCCGGATCAGCGCCTGAATCGCAACCCGCTACTGCCCGTCCAGTGGATCGTTTTCATGTTCAGGTAATATGGAGGCATCGCATGTGCGCCCCGTCCCCCTTCGGGGGACTGGTGGCGCAAGAGGGGGGGCTGCATATCTCGTTTATGAGATTTCCATAGAGCGCAAATGAGCTCTCATCTCTTTAAAAAACCGGACCGTACGGTTCCCTTCACTAAAAACAAGCAATCTTTATCTCATATCGTTCCTACAGATTCGGTATATGATCAAGGTTGCCATCAACGGGTACGGTACCATCGGGAAGCGTGTCGCCGATGCGGTTGCAGCCCAGAAGGACATGAAAGTGATCGGCGTCTCCAAGACCCGCCCGAATGCTGAGGCTTTTATTGCAAAGCAGCGCGGGTATCCCCTCTACATTGCGGATATTTCAAAGAAGGCGGCGTTCGAGAAAGCAGGCCTCACGGTTGCCGGTTCGGTCGAGGACATGTGCAAAGCGGCCGATGTGATCGTGGACGCGACACCCGGGGATGTCGGGGCGACCAACAAACCGCTCTACGAGAAACTGGGGAAAAAGGCGCTCTGGCAGGGCGGCGAGGACCACGAAGTAGCCGGGTTCTCCTTTAACTCGTCCTGCAATTTCAAGGACGCCATCGGCCGGCAGTTCGTCCGGGTGGTCTCCTGCAACACCACCGGCCTGTGCCGGATCATCAACGAAGTAGACAAGGCATTCGGCGTCGAGCACGTCCACGCGATCATGGTCCGGCGCGGATCGGACCCCGGCGAGATCAAGAAGGGACCGATCGATGCCGTGGTCCTCGACCCGGTAACGGTCCCGAGCCACCACGGCCCCGATGTCCAGACCGTGCTCCCCCACATCTCGATCACCACGATGGCAATGATCGTCCCGACCACGATGATGCACATGCACGCGATCCGGATCACCACGAAAAAACCGGTGAACCGCGAGAACGTGATCGAGCTTATCAAAAACCACCCACGGATGGGCCTCGTCAAGAAGACCGCCGGGATAAAAAGCACCGCGGAACTCAAGGAGTTTGCCATGGACCTCGGGCGGCAGCGGGCCGACCTGTACGAGAACTGCATCTTCGAGGACTCGATCTATGCCGAGAAGAACGAGCTCTGCTTCTTCCAGGCCATCCACCAGGAGGCCGATGTGGTAGTCGAGAACGTGGACGCGATCCGCGCGATGGCAGGTCTTGCAAAAGACGGCGCTGCATCCATAAAACTCACCAACGACGCCCTGCACTTTGTTCCCATCCAGAACAACCATTAACTCCCTCCATATCCCATTCTTTTTAATGGACGCGTTTGAACGGGCCACGAGAAACGCCGTCGAGATCGTCACCGAAGACGAGCTCCGCGCCCTCCTCGCCCGGCCCGAAAAAAAAGTGTATGCAGGGTACGAGCCGAGCGGGGAGATCCACCTTGGCCACCTTGTTACCGTCAATAAGTTAGTCGACCTCCAGGCTGCGGGCTTCGAGGTCACGGTGCTATTGGCCGACCTCCACGCCTTTTTGAACCGGAAAGGGACGCTTGAGAAAGTCGGGGAGCTTGCCGATTACAACCGCCGCTGTTTCGAGGGACTCGGCCTGAAAAACGTACGATACGTGCTCGGCTCCGATCTCCAGCTCAACCGGGACTACGAACTCCTTGTCCACCAGCTCTCCCAGCAGATCACCCTTGCCCGGGCAACCCGGAGCATGGACGAGGTGGGCCGGCAGATGGACCACCCGACCGTCTCGCAGATGGTGTACCCGATCATGCAGATGGCCGATATCGCCATGCTCGGCGTGGATGCCGCGGTCGGCGGGATCGACCAGAGAAAGATCCACATGCTCGCCCGCGAGCACCTCCCGAACTTCAACTACCCCTCCCCGGTCTGCATCCACACGCCGATCTTAAACGGCCTTGACGGGAAGAAGATGTCCTCCTCGCAGGGCAACTACATCTCGGTCGCCGACAGCGAAGATGAGATAAGAAAGAAGTGCCAGAAGGCATTCTGCCCGCCGGAGATAGCAGAGAACCCGGTCCTCCAGATCTTCCAGCACCACATCTTCCCCCGGCTCCCGGAGATCACGATAAAGCGGCCCGAGAAGTTCGGCGGCGACCGGACCTTCGCATCGTACACGGAGCTCGAAGCCGCGTACGAGAAAAAGGAGATCCACCCCCTCGACCTCAAGAAAGCCTGCGGCGAGGGCCTGGTCGAGATCCTTGCACCGGTGCGCGACTATATCAGCTGACGGTACAAGGATACCGGTACATAATTTTTAAGGGAACCGCCCGTGAAGATCGAGAAAAAAGAGGAGTCCTTTGACCAGCGGCTCGCCGAGATGGGGATCCGGATCAAGGACGCAGACACCGTCAAGGTAAGCGAAAATGTCTTTGACGAGGTCACCCTCCTTGCCCTCTACAAACTTATCCACAAGAAATGGTTCTCTGCCCTGGGGGGCTCCATCAGCACCGGCAAAGAGGCAAACGTTTTTTTAGCCGATCGCGGCGAGGAGACCGTTGCCATCAAGATCTACCGGATCCAGTCGGCAAACTTCACCACCATGAGCTCGTATATCCAGGGAGACCGCCGGTTCACCAATGTCAAGAAATCCAGAAAAGAACTCGTCTTTGCCTGGACCAAAAAAGAGTTCTCGAACCTTGCCCGGGCACAAGAGGCCGGGCTTCCCGTGCCGGAGCCGCTGGTCTGGGACAGGAATATCCTTATCATGTCGTTTCTCGGCGAAAACGAGCGCCCGTATCCCCAGCTGAGGAATGTGGAGCTTGAGGACCCGGCAGCAGTCTATGCATCGATCACCGGCATGATCGATACGCTGTACAAGAAAGCAGAACTCGTGCATGGTGACTTAAGCGAGTTCAATATATTGTACCATGACCAACCATATCTCATCGATATGGGCCAGTCGGTCACCCGCGACCACCCGCGTGCCCTCCAGTTCCTGATGCGGGACATCCGCAACATCAACAGGTTCTTCAAAAAGAAGGGCTGCGACGTAAAAACGGAATACGAGATCTTCAACGCGGTGACCGGCCTGAATGTTTCACAGCCATGACACGCACAAACATCATCTCCAGGAATTTACCTCCATCATGCAATAAGACTGCACAACGGCCCGCCGGAACGGTGATTTACCCATGATACAGGAACTTAAAATTGCAACAAGCAGGGTTGGCGTCCTGATAGGCAAGGGCGGGGCGACAAAAAAGGAGCTCGAAACAAAGACCCACACCACCATCTCCATCGACAGCAAGGAGGGCCTTGTCAAGGTGGAGGCACCAGAGGAGAACGCCATCCCGCTGCTGCGGGCCGTTGAGATCATAAACGCCCTCAATGCCGGCTTCTCCCCCCAGCGCGCCTTCGAGATGATCGAGGACGAGGACCTTCTCCTCGATATTATCGACCTCTCACGGGCAGCCGACAACCCCAAGCAGCTCGACCGGCTCCGGGGCCGGATCATCGGGAAAGACGGCCGGGCCCGGGAGCAGATCGAGAACATGACGGACGTCGACCTCTCGGTCTTCGGCCACACGGTGGCCCTGATCGGGTATCCCGAGCAGATGAAAGTCGCCCGGGCGGCTATCGACATGCTCATCGAGGGTGTCCCCCACGAGAACGTCTTTGCGTTTTTAGACAAGAAGAAGAAAGAGGCCAAGCAGGACATGATCAGTTACTATTACTGATCGGCCCGCCCTCCTTTCGCTTTTTTATGCAGCCCACAAAAAAAGGGCAAACCTCATCGCCCCGGGCAGGAAACGGTTCATTGAACAGGAAAAAAATTCCGGAGTAATCCCGATGCAGACAGCGGATCTTGCCATACCCGATACCCTCAAGCAACAGTACCTGGGCCTTGGGATCCGCGAGCTCTACCCGCCGCAGGCAGCCTGCGTGGAAAAAGGGCTCCTGGACGGGAAGAGCCTCCTGGTCGCCATCCCTACCGCGAGCGGGAAGACGCTTATTGCCGAGATGGCGATGCACCGGCACATCGCCGCCGGGGGAAAATGCCTCTATATCGTCCCCTTAAAGGCACTTGCCTCGGAGAAATACGATGAGTTCGGCAACAAGGGCGTGCGGGTGGGCATCTCGACCGGCGACCTGGACCGGCGTGACGATGCGCTCGGGAAAAACGACATCATTGTTGCCACGAGCGAGAAGGTGGACTCGCTGCTGCGGAACGGCGCCCGCTGGATCCCGGAGATCACGCTTGTTGTCGTAGACGAGATCCACCTGATCGACTCCCCGGACCGGGGGCCAACGCTCGAGATGGTGATCGCAAAGATGCGTTCCCGGAACCCGGGCATGCAGCTGATCGGGCTCTCGGCAACGATAGGAAACCCGAAGGTGCTGGCCGGGTGGCTGGACGCGGAACTCGTTACGAGTACGTGGCGGCCGGTGGACCTCCGCCAGGGCGTGTTTTACGACAACCGGATCCAGTTTGCGGAAGGCACGCGGCCCATAAAACAGGTCTCGAAGAACTACGACGACCTCAACCTCTGCCTCGACACGATAGCAGAAGGCGGGCAGTGCCTGGTCTTTGTCTCCTCGCGGAGGAACGCGGAGGCCTTTGCGAAACGGGCGGCCGGTGCGATCAAAAGCGAGGACCCCGCACTTGCCGCCTGTGCGGAAAAGCTCCTTGAAGGCACCCCGACCGAGATGGTAAAGACGCTTGCCGCCTGCGTGGCAAAAGGGGCCGCTTTCCACCATGCGGGCTTAAGCCGGAAGGAGCGCTCCATTGTGGAAGAGGCATTCCGCAAAAATCTGCTCAAAAGTATCTCATCGACACCCACCCTTGCTGCCGGCCTCAACCTGCCTGCCCGCCGGGTGATCGTCCGGGACTATCTCCGGTTCTCGGCCGGCGAGGGGATGCAGCCGATCCCGGTGAGTGAATACCGGCAGATGGCAGGACGGGCCGGCCGGCCCCGGCTCGACCCGTACGGCGAGGCGGTGCTGATCGCAAAAGAGGCCGAGCAGGTGCCGGAGCTCTTCGAGGTCTATATCGAGGCAGAGGCAGAGGACGTCCACTCGCGGATCGCAGAACCGACCGCGCTCTATACCCATGTCCTCTCCCTGATCGCTTCGGGCTTTGCAGCAACCCGGGGCGAGCTCTCGGACTTTATGAACCGCTCGTTTTATGTCCACGAGCACAAGCAGGGCCGGCTCATCCACCGGGCTGTCGACGAGGCGCTCCAGTTCCTGATCACCGCAGAGATGGTAGTGGAGGTCGGCGAGCACATTGGTTCAACGGAGCTCGGGACCCTGGTCTCCCGGAGGTATATCGACCCGCGGAGCGCGTCCGCGATTGTCACGACCCTGCGGGAACAGGAGACGTACGCCGATCTCGGTCTGGTCCAGCTCATCTGCACTACCCCGGATATGCCGACCCTGTACGCAAGGAACGCCGATCTCCCGGCACTCTCCCGGATGCTCGAGGTCCGGGGAGGCGACCTCTGGCTCCCGCCACCCCTTGACGATGATGAGGCGGAGGGCTATTACCGGGCCGTAAAGACCGCGATGCTCCTCTCGGACTGGACCGACGAGCTCCCTGAAGAGAAGATCTGCGAGCGGTACGGTGTGGGCCCGGGGGACGTGTTCGGGATGGTCGAGAGCATCAACTGGCTGCTGCATGCAACGAGCCAGCTGGCAAGGATGTTTGCCCCGAAATTCTACCCTCAGATTGCAGAATGCGAGATCTGCATGAAGAACGGGATCCGCCGCGAGCTCCTGCCCCTTGTCCGGCTCCGGGGCATCGGGCGCGTCCGTGCCCGCAGGCTCTTCAATAACGGCCTGACCTCGCCCGAAGAGATCAGGAAACACCCGAAAGAAGAGGTGGTGAAGATCCTCGGGCAGGGGATCGCGGATCAGATTTTTGACCAGATACTGCCAAAGAACAGGAGTACTGGCCCGGCCGCAGAGGAGAAAGAGCGGCCTGGTGGCGGACAGGCAACCCTGTTCCGGTTCGGGTGACGTTTACAATGGAAAAACAGGAATTTTCTGCAGGGATCCGGTATGCGACTATAACCATCACGGACAAGAAGGAGTTCCTCTCCGGCGTGCATGCCGTAGCCGGCCGGCACAGGACCCGGATCGTCTGTTTCGATGCAGACAGGATCGCCGGCCGCCTTCACGCAGAAAAGGCCCTCAGGCTTGCCTGCCGGGCCGAGGCAGAAGGCACGATGATTGCCAACTCGTTCGAGATGGAAGCGCTCCTCTATGCTGCCGGCACCCGGCAGTGCAGTATGGCGGTGCCCTTTGGTATCCATGAGAAGGAGAACCGGCTGTATGTCTGCTGCTGCCCGGATGTCCCGGCAGCGTGGCAGGACCTTGCAGCCTGTATGGCGTTTGTCCCGGAACCCCCGCAGGAGCTCTCCCCGGAAAAGGCAGCCCGGCTTGCCCGGCTTTTCGATATTACCCCGGACGAGATTGCAGCAGCCGGGGGTGCGGGGTGCCTGACCGACCTGGTGCTGGAGCGGGTGGCGCTGCTGGACGTGAGCAAGTAGCTCCCTAACATTCTTTTTTTTATGTCAATGGGGAAGACCGGTACACTTTCATTCGTACGAGACGTGCGTGGTTTCCGGGATCGATTTTCCCGGACCTGTCCCGGGAGGGACATGCGCCGGGAAGATTCGGCACACCGACGGGAGCCCGATCTCTTCCACACCTGCTGCCATCGTGCAATGCGGGGGGTCGCACCAAAAACGGCATGACCCCCCCTTTTTGATGGGTCCAAAAGTTCCTCAAAAGACATCGATCCGGCATCCGGCCGGGTCGGACAAAGGCAGGTACAGGGTTTTTTATCCGACGGTCCCGGCAGGTGTGTGCAAGGATCCGCACCTCCCCAGGATCTTGCCCGACAGCTGCGTGAACCGGTGATCCGGACCAGGCGCGACCCCCCCCTCCCGGATTGTGATCTTTCCAGATCCGTGCTAAAAATTCTACGATGTAAGATTCCTGGTGCTTTTTAAATAAAACCTGCAGCGCAGCAAAGGGGGGGTCAGGCAGGATCGGGTTAGATCTCCGCCCGGGACGGGGGTCCGGACAGGGAATCCTGCAACCGGAGTGACCCGGGTACCTCATGGGGAATTCTTGAATACCAGCGTGCATAAGGTGCAGGAAAGACACAACAAAAATCCGCGCCACCGTTCAAAATGGGGGTGTCGGGAATGCAGCAGATGAAAAAAGGGAGGCCGATCCCGTTACTTGTTCGCGTGGGAGAGGATGTGCCGGATCTCCGGGACGATCAGGGTCTTTGCAGCAAGGGTTACTGCAGGCGTGGATCCCGGGATACAGAATATAACGTTTCCCTTCATAGTCCCTGCAATGGCCCGGGAGAGCATGGTGGAAGTCCCAATCTCCTCGAAACTTTTGAGCCGGAAGAGCTCGCCAAACCCGTCGATCTTTTTCTCAAGCAGGGGAGAGACAGCTTCGATGGTGCAGTCATCGTGGGTCAGCCCGGTGCCGCCGTTGACAATGATGCAGTTGCAGGTCTTTGCAGCAAGAAGCACCTCGAACCTGATTGCTCCGATATCATCGGGAATTACTGCATAATGCCGGACTTCCAGATGTGCCTGGGTAAGGATCTCCTGGATGGTTTTTCCACTGGTATCGGTCTCCTTTGTCCGGGAGGTGGACACCGTAATTACCGCACAGCTGATCGCCAGCTCTGAAAGATGCTCCGGCTTCATGATCATAGGTTTAGCGCTGAACTCGCATTAAAAGACGTTTGTAACGCTGATACCAGAACAACACAAAACATGCAAATGTCCGACTGGTATTCCCGCTGATATTCCTGCAGGGGCTACCCCTTTATTTCCAGTGGAGTTCTCAAATGCCAAGAGCTGCTTCCCGTTGTTTTGTAGGACTCTCCCTGTTTCGTGGTTGTTGCATGGCCGGTTTCAGCGTTTCCTTCCGGTTGTTGTATGTTCTTTACATTGTCACATCAAAAACGATGTGTTTTTATAGTTTTACGGGGAGATCTTCAATGACTATTCTTCTTTTTTTCTTGAATTATCAGGGTTATAATTCTCTCAGGTTCCACAGGAAACAATGGGGTGGGTCCCTGTTTTTGGAAAAGGGCTGGAATTACCGCACAACTCACGACGGAGGTTTTGCCGCAGGGCTTTTTAAACGACACTAAAATAATAGTCTGCTAATCGCAAGAATTTCTTTTAGAAAGCAAAAAAAAGCGTTTTTAGAGGTTTTTCCACAGGAAGCAGGGGGGTATATAAAGAACAAAAAACCGCGTACTTTTTTATCTCATCCCACCTACTCTCAGCTCCACGTGTCCCATTATGCCCGAACCTGAAGACCCCTCAACCAGTCTGTTCAAGAAATACCTTTCCAATAACCGGATATTCCGCGACCGGGAGGTGCTCAGGCACTCGTACCGTCCCCAGATTCTACCTCACCGCCAGCCGCAGATCGATACGGTCGCCTCGATCCTTGCCCCCTCCCTCAGGAACGAAACCCCCTCCAATATCCTGATCTATGGCAAGACCGGGACAGGAAAGACAGCCAGCGTGCGGTACGTTGGTTCCGAGCTGGAGAAAGCGAGCAGCAAGATGGGAACCCTCTGCCGGATCGTTCACCTCAACTGCGAAGTGATCGACACCCAGTACCGGGTGCTCGCCCAGATAGCAAAGTGCATCGACGGGGTTGACGAGACTGCAAGCGACAAGACCAAGAGTCACATCCCGATGACCGGGTGGCCCACCGACCAGGTGTATGCAGAACTCAAGAACCAGCTCGAAGCCGGCGGCGGCGTTCTTGTCATTGTACTTGACGAGATCGACAAGCTCGTCAAAAAGAGCGGCGACGACACGCTCTACAACCTGACCAGGATCAATTCCGATCTCAAAAATTCCAAGGTCAGCATCATCGGGATCTCAAACGATCTCAGTTTCAAGGACTTCCTTGACCCCCGGGTCCTCTCTTCGTTATCGGAAGAGGAGATCGTCTTTCCGCCGTACAATGCGCCGCAGCTCGTGGATATCCTGACCCAGCGTGCGGCCGGGGCATTTGTCGAGGGCGCGGTTGCCGACGGTGTGATCCCGCTGTGCGCTGCCCTTGCGGCCCAGGAGCATGGCGATGCACGCCGGGCGCTCGATCTCCTCAGGATCTCCGGGGAGCTCGCCGACCGGGACGAGTCAAAACAGCTGGGCGAAGAGCATGTAAAGCAGGCCCAGGCAAAGATCGAGACGGACAGCATGATCGAGTGCATTGCAACGCTCCCCAGCCAGAGCAAGCTGATCCTTTTCTCCATGCTGACGCTCGAACAGCTGGGCCAGAACATCTTTACCAGCGGGGAGGTCTCGCGCGTGTACCAGGACCTTGCCCCACCCCTCCAGCTCGATATCCTCACCCACCGGCGGATCACCGATCTCATCTCGGAACTCAACATGCTGGGCGTGATCAACACCCGGGTGGTCAGCAGGGGACGGTACGGGCGTACAAAAGAGATGTGGTTCGATGCCAACACGAACAAGATCCGCGAGGTCGTGCTGACGGATCCACGGCTGAACGGATTAAAAGATCTTGATATAAATCAGATGGAAGCCAAATGGTTAAAAACGTGGTTCAGGTGAGATGTGATGGATGACAAGGATCTCGAACTCCTCAGGATTCTTGAGGAGAACAGCCGGCTGTCTGTACAGGAAATCGGATCGATGACCAATCTTATCCCGTCGGAAGTCGAGGCACGGATCCACGCACTTGAAGAGAACAGGATCATCCGCAAGTATACGACCGTCATTGACTGGGAGAAGGCGGGGAACAGCGAAGTCTCCTCCATCATCGAGCTCAAGGTGAGCCCCGAGCGCGACTTCGGGTACGACCGGATCGCAGAACGGCTCTCCCGGTTCAGGGAGGTGCGGACGCTCCGCCTCATTACCGGTACCTACGACCTGCAGCTGATGGTAAGCGGCAAGAACATGCAGGAGGTTTCCCGGTTTGTCTCGGAACACGTTGCCCCGATGGACCGGATCCGCGAGACGGCGACCCACATTGTCATGAAATCCTATAAGGAGAATGGCAACACGCTTTTCGAGCAGCAGGAAGCTGAACGCCTCCCGTATTCCTTCTAGGGGTGAGAACGGATGCGGAATTTTGTCTCTGAACGGGCCCGGGAGATCCCTCCGTCGGGCATCAGGAAGTTCTTCGATCTCGTCCTCACCATGGACGATGTGATCTCGCTCGGGGTCGGGGAGCCGGACTTCAGGACCCCGTGGAACATCTGCGAATCGGGGATCTACTCGGTCGAGCAGGGCGTGACCTCGTATACCTCGAACCGGGGCCTCCAGACGCTCCGCGACGCACTCTCGGCCCACCTTGCAAGCCGGTACCAGCTCAACTACACGGCAAACGACGAGATGATCATCACCACCGGGGTCTCCGAAGCCCTCGACATCGCTATCCGGGCGGTTGTAAATCCCAGGGATGAAGTGCTGATTGCCGAGCCCAGTTACGTCTCGTATGCGCCCTGCGTCACGCTCGCCGGGGGTACACCCGTCCCGATCGAGTGTACCGAACAGGATCATTTCCGGCTCAACCCCGACAAGCTCCAGGAGAAGATCACGGACAAGACAAAAGCCCTGATCATCAACTTCCCCAACAACCCGACCGGCGCGGTCATGAAAAAGGAGGATCTCGGGCCGATCGCGGATATCGTGACCGATAAGGATCTCCTCCTTATCAGCGACGAAGTCTACTCGGAACTCACCTACGAATCCTCCCATGTGGCATCGGCAACGGTAAAGGATCTCTGGGAGCGGACGATCACCTTAAACGGGTTCTCGAAAGCCTATGCAATGACCGGCTGGCGGGTGGGATTCCTCTGTGCGCCCAAGGAGATCTGCGATGCTGCGCTCAAGATCCACCAGTACGTGATGCTCTGCGCCCCCGTTATGGGACAGGTGGGTGCGGTCGAGGCGCTCCGTTCTGCCGAAGACGAGAAGACGAGCATGGTCAACGAGTACCGGCTCCGGAGGAACATGTTTGTGGCCGGCCTCAACAAGATCGGCCTCTCCTGCCATGTGCCCGAAGGTGCGTTCTATGCCTTCCCCTCGGTTAAGGGGACCGGTCTCTCCGATGTGGAGTTTGCGGAGAAACTCTTAAAGGAACAGCGGGTTGCGGTTGTGCCCGGCAGTGTCTTTGGCAGGGGCGGGGACTACCACCTCCGGTGTGCCTATGCGGTCTCGCGCAAGGAGTTAAGCGAGGCACTGGGCCGGATGGAGACCTTTGTGAACGGCCTATAAAAAAAAGAACCGCCGATATCTTCCCCACCCCTTTTTGTTTTCACATTCCACCGGCAAACGATCCCCTTGCCCGTCCTTTTTTCCTCATGGCAGACTTTATTGCCAAACCCGGCATACACTACATGAACTTAAAATGAGTTGTACTATTATCGTTGGTGGATTTTTCGGGGATGAGGGGAAGGGCAAGGTTGTTGCCCACATCGCTCACGCGGATGAACCCGTTATCATCTCCCGCGGCGGTGTCGGCCCCAATGCCGGCCACACGGTCAAGGTCGGGGAGAAGGAATACGGCGTCCGGATGGTTCCGTCCGGATTCGTGTACCCCAAAGCAAAACTCTGTATCGGGAGCGGCGTGCTCGTGAACCCGAAGGTTCTCGAAGACGAGGTCAACCGGCTTGGTGTCCGGGGCCGGGTCTTTGTGGACAAGCGCTGCGGTATCATCACCGAGGATCATATCGCCCGGGACAAGGGCAATGACTATCTCTCCAAGAAGATCGGGAGCACGGGTTCCGGCTGCGGTCCGGCAAATGCGGATCGTGTCATGCGGATATCCCCGCAGGCAAAGGACGTGCCGGAGCTCAAGGAATATTTAATGGACGTCCCGAAGGCCATCGACGACGCCTTAAAGGACGGAAAGGAAGTCCTTCTCGAAGGCACACAGGGATTCGGGATCTCGCTGTATTACGGCACCTACCCGTTTGTGACAAGCAAGGACACCTCGGCCTCGCAGATCGCCGCCGATAACGGTGTCGGCCCGACCAAGATCGACGATGTCATCGTGGTCTTCAAGGCATACCCCACCAGAGTGGGCGAAGGCCCGTTCTCCACCGAGATGACCTCGGAGAAGTCCGATGCGATGGGCATCCAGGAGTTCGGCACGGTCACCCACCGGAAGCGCCGGATCGGCGGCTGGGACGGGGATATGGCCCGGTACTCCGCTATGATCAACGGCTGCACGCAGGCAGCGATCACCGGTATCGACCGGGTGGACCCGGACTGCTATGGCATCAGCGATTATGGCAAGCTCACCAAAAAGGCAAAGGACTTCTTAAAGACCGCCGAAGACGATATCGGCTGCCCCATCACGCTCATCTCCACCGGCCCCGAGCTCACCCAGATCATCGATATCAGGAAAGAATACCAATGAAGCGTTCGCTCATGGACATCCTCTGCTGCCCGGTCTGCAAAGGCGATCTCGCCCTTTCTGTTGGGAAAGAGGATGAAAAAGAGATCCTCGAAGGCAGCCTGCACTGCGCCGCGTGCCGGGTGGATTATCCGATCCATGAGGGTATCCCCAACCTTCTTCCCCAGAAATAACCGGTGCCGTCATGTCCTCCCTGCTGCCATTCGAACTTCTGGCGGTTACGGAAATCCCCCCGGAGGAGGGATCGAAGACCGAGATCTACCTCAACCGGTCCGGCATCAACACGATCGAAGTTTCCCCCGATAATGTCCATGTCGAATGCGGCAGGATGCTCCGGGTCCGGTTCGTGAACCGGGGCGCCCCGGTCCATATCACGGCGAGTTCGTCGAACGCAGGCATGTTTTCAGACTTTTTCCACGAGAACATGTATGTGATCGACGAAGTTACCCTCGGGATACAGACCAGAAAGGACTGCTCGCCAGGCTTTTTCGATATCGATATCCTTGCCGGGTACGGCGCCTCGAAAGCCACCCTTCGCATCGAGGTCAATGTCCGGCCCACGCGGGGAGAAGAGGAACAGAAAAAGGAACCAGCGGTCCAGCCGGTCGCCCACGGCCGGCCCCACCTGCTGATGATCGCCATGGGGATTGGCCTGGTGTTGTACAGCACGTGGTATTATACGAAAATTGAAGTTCTCAACATCCTTGCCTTTATCGTCTTAATCGTCGGTGCGTTGTTCGTATGGTACCGACAGACCTGATCCTTGCCGGCGCTGTTCTTCTTCTCGCGCTCTTCATCGACCGGCTCACCGGGGACCCGCACTCTGCCCTTCACCCAGTCGCGCTCATTGGCCGGTTTATCGGGTGGTGGGGACAGCCGGGGAGGTATCCGCCGTGGCTCCAGCGGGCAGCGGGAGTCCTCTTCTGGCTGATCACCGCAGTCCTGTTCGCACTCCCGTTCTACCTCTTCGGGAAGTACGCGCCGTTGCTCGTGTTTCTCATCGGTGCCCCGTTCTTTTTGAAATGCTGTTTTGCCTGGCGCTCGCTTGAAGAGCATACGCTCGGCGTAGCAGCGGCCCTCGAAGACGGCGTGGGTGCCGGCCGCGAACAGGTTAAGATGATGGTCTCCCGGGACACGGCGGCGCTCGACCCGGAGCATATCCGCTCCGCGGCGTACGAGTCCATGACCGAGAACCTCAACGACAGCATCGTCGCGCCCCTTTTTTACTATGCGGTCTTCTCGTTATGGGCCCTCGGCCTTGCGGCAGCCGCGGTGTTCCGGGCGGCAAACACCATGGATGCCATGCTCGGGTACAAAGACGAGCGGATCCGTCTGGGCTGGTGTCCGGCCCGGATCGACGATGTTCTCGGGTACATCCCCGCCCGGATCACCACGTTTTACCTTCTGGTCTGGTTTGCAGCGCAGGGGACGTTTCGGGCCGCGTGGCGGACCCTGAAGAGCGACGGCAAAAAACGGCCGGGCTTTAACGGTGGCATCATCATGGCAGCAATGGCCGGGGGCTGCGGGATCCGGTTTGAAAAGCCGGGGGTATACACGATCGGCAGCGGGACCCGGCCGCTCACAGAAGGCGGTACCGACGTGCTGCGGGCGGTCCGGGTGGTCACCATCGCATTTGCGGCAACTGCTGCCGGGACACTTATTTTATTGGCTTGGCTGGTACAATAGTACCGGTATATGAAACTTGAAGAACTGAGATTTGGCACCGAGCTTATCAAGCGCGGCTTTGCATCCATGCAGAAAGGGGGCGTGATCATGGATGTCGTCAATGCCGAGCAGGCGAAGATCGCCGAGAGCGCCGGTGCCGTCGCAGTCATGTCTCTTGAGCGGGTGCCGTCCGATATCCGTAAGATGGGCGGCGTCGCCCGGATGGCAGACCCCCAAAAGGTCCAGGAGATCATCGATGCGGTCTCGATCCCGGTGATGGGCAAGGTCAGGATCGGCCACTTTGTCGAGGCACAGGTGCTCGAGGTGCTCGGCGTCGACATGATCGACGAGAGCGAGGTCCTGACCCCGGCAGACGAGGAATTCCATATCGACAAGAAGCAGTTCAAGGTTCCGTTCGTCTGCGGTGCGCGGAACCTCGGCGAGGCGCTCCGCCGGGTAAACGAGGGCGCGGCCATGATCCGTACAAAAGGCGAGGCAGGTACCGGCAATGTTGTCGAAGCCGTGCGCCACATGCGGGCGATCATGGGCGAGATCCGGAAGGTCCAGGGCATGGATATCCAGGAGCGGATTGCCTATGCACGGAGCATCGAGGCCCCGGCTGAGCTCGTGATCGAATGCGCCACCCGCGGCCGGCTCCCGGTCGTGAACTTCTCGGCAGGCGGTATTGCCACCCCCTCGGACGCGGCGCTCATGATGCAGCTCGGGGCCGACGGGGTCTTTGTCGGGTCGGGGATTTTTAAGTCTTCGAACCCCGAGAAGATGGCAAAGGCGATCGTGGAAGCGGTCAACCACTACAAGGATCCCGCCGTAATCGCAAAAGTCAGCACGGGCCTTGGCGATGCAATGCCGGGCCTCGACGTTCACACCCTCCGTCCCGATGAGGTGTTGCAGACCCGTGGGAAGTAAAGGAATAAAAGTCGGCGTGCTCGCCCTTCAGGGAGACGTGAGCGAGCACATCGACGCTTTTTTGAAGGCTCTTCTCTCGCTCGGATATGCAGAGGGTTCGGCAGTAATCGAGGTGAGGAGCCCGGCGGATCTTGCCGGCTGCGACGCGCTTGCTATCCCCGGCGGGGAATCGACTACCATCTCGCGGCTGATCGACAAGAACGGCCTGTATGAACCGATAAAAAATTTCAAGGGCGGTATCTTTGCTACCTGTGCCGGGCTGATCCTCATGGCAACCGAGGTCGGCGACGCACGGGTCCACAGCCTGGGTCTTATGGACATGACGGTGGACCGGAACGCGTTTGGCCGGCAGCGGGAGTCGTTTGAAGCCGATATCCCGGTCGAGGGCCTTGCCGGGGGGCCGTTCCACGCGGTCTTCATCCGCGGCCCGGTGATAAAAGAGGCCCGGGACGGCGTGAAGGTACTGAGCCGGATAGACCAGGGCATTGTTGCAGTCGGGAAGGGAAAGCACATAGCCCTTGCCTTCCACCCCGAGCTCGGCGGCGACCTCCGGCTCCACGAGCGGTTCCTGAGGGCAAACGGGCTCTGATCCGGCCCTTTTCTAAAAATTGTAGTTTTTTTCCGGTCCCGCCGGCCTTTTACGAGCCGTTCGGGTTCGTGATCCGCCCGGTAAAGAGGACGGTACCCGTATCGTTGTCCTGTATCACGAAGAGGAACGGGTGATCGGCCTTAAAGACCGGGACCGGCTCTTCGTTCCCGACCACCACTGCTTTGGTTGCGAGGACAACACCCGTTGCCGCAGCCGCTTCCGTGCCTTCCTCGTTTACCTCGATACAGGCCTTGTGGACGGCATCGCTGATAAAGAGGTCCTTTTTCCCGTCCATCCCGGAGAAGTCGGCACTGTCAGAGAATGCCGTGGGCATTCCCATAGAAGAGAGCGTCCCGGCAAGGGAGTACTGTGCCTCGATCTTGAACTTCGGGATGTACACCTTTACCTGCCGGGTGGATGCGTTCTGCTCCAGCGCCGAGAGGTTGGCCGGGTCAAGGTACGGGACGGCAGCTGAAATATCGTTGTGGCGGGGCAGGAGGATCACCATCGAGAGCCCGTTATTGTCCTTTGCCGTGTAAGGCAGGGAGAGCATCTGGATATCTCTGGTAGCTGCGTACGGGAAGGTGGCACCGTCGCCGGTCTGCTGCATCATCTTTACTGTGATGTTCGAGCCGTCCGGGGTGGTAAACGGGGCATCGGCAGTCTGGCCGGCGTCGAACTGCTTCTCCCAGGTACCCTTGAAATAGACGGCGTTGGTGATCACGAGCCTCGTCATGGCGGTGATGGACCCGGCAGGCAGCAGGTCGAGGATCTTGTTATTGGTCTGGTCCGCTACCCAGGTGTTGATGGTCTGGCGCGAAGCCTCGGGCTGGTTGACGAAGTCGAGGTTCGTGGTATTGGCGCCGTAGTACTGTTCCGCCGTGGCGGTGTACGCGGGGAGGAAGACGTAGGTCTTCTCCGCCCAGAGGGCATTTGCCGTGCTCAACGTGTAACCGGCGTTCTTCGCGTTGATCGCTCCATTCTCTGCGGCATATCCTTCCCGCATTGCGATCTGGTTTGCCGGGAAGTAAAATACGGACCGGATCTGGTCGGCGGTCGTCCCGCGTGCCCCTTCGTACGTGATGGCAAAGGCAGACGAGATGGAGAACGGCGAGAAGAAGATGTTCCCCGTGGCATCTCCTGCGGCAAGCTCGCGGTACAGGCTCGCGGAGAAGAGGTTGTTTGCATCGACAACGCTGGCAGCGGAGCTCCCGGCCGGCGAGGATGTCTCCGAGGGCGATACATTCTTACTTTCCTGTCCGGCCGGGGCCGAAGGGGTCGAGGTACACCCCGCTGCAAGCAGGAGAAGGACAAGGGATGAGATAAGGATCAGGCAGTACAGGAAACCACGTTTCATACCGGAATGTGGGAGGGCCGTTCCATTAAATCTGGCGATAATTGCGGGTATTTTCGCAGTTATGCACCGGACCGTGCACGAAGTCTCCGATCTCAGTCCTTTTTCATTGCCTCCGCTTTGAGCTCCTTTGGCATCAGCTCGATTGCATACCGGAGAGCCGTCCGGGGCATGGCCTTTTTGTTGCGCATGACAAAACCGAACACTTCTTCGGTGTGTTTCCGGCTCGCTTCTTTTAAGAGCCAGCCGTACCCTTTCTGTACCATGTCGTCGGTATCGGTCAGGAGAAGACCGGCAATCGCGAGGGATTCGTCAAGGAATTTTCCGTGCTTTGCCGGGACAATCAGGGAGACCGCCGCCGCCCGCCGCATCCAGCGGTTCTTTGACTGCGTCCACTGTTGTAATTCGGCGATATATTCAGGGTACTGTTCGAAGAAGTCCCCCAGGGTATGGTTGCAGAAGCCGTCGCAGGAGGCCCAGTTCGTGATGTAGGTATCGATCCAGCGGGCAAAGACTGCAAGATCCTCCGGTTCGTACCGGCCGGAGAGGGAGTGCGCCCATTGCGAGACGATAAAGGACTCCTCCATGTATCCGGATCTGTACAGCTCTTCGCAGAGGGCGAAGATCTCCTGCTTGTCCCGGCCTTTGATCTCCTTATAGTACTTTTTTGCGAGGGCAACGACCGCTGTGGTCCTGATCCCGTAACACCGGATCTCTTCCTTGAAAAACCGCTTCGATGATTTCTGGATCCCGGGGTCTGCCATCCCGTTGAGATCCTGCCGTATCTGCCTGACGACCTGGTCCATTCTCTTTTTTTATTGGTGAGCAAGGTGATAAGGGAAACGAAAGGCAAATTCCCACATGATAGATCATGTGGAAAAATAAATAAAAACCGGAAAATTACGATCATATTCCAAAAATAACCTTAGATTATTGTTAAAATCAAAGAGAAAATTTTATTAATTGTAACTGAAAACTAAGCATGGAGTGTGGATGGCGATGGATCAAACCCAGGTCGATACCATAGCGAGTGCCGCGTCCGCGGACGACCCGGATCTCAAACTCAAAAACCTGGAGCAGGAAGTCGATCTCATTAAAACCTCCATCAAGCGTCTCCTGATCGATATCAGGGAACGTATGAACGAGTTCCAGAGCGCGGGAGACCTGGCCGCCTTCCCGCAAAATTCCGTATCCTCCGCGGAAACCGCGGCAAAAGAGGCCGGGAAAGCTGCCCTCGATGCCCGGGAGGTTGCGCTTGAGGCCCGCAAAACGCAGCTGGACGCAGCAGAAGATGCCGGAGGCGACCCGGCGGGTCCTCCCGGTACGAAGGAACCGGATACTGCGGCCCGGTCGGGAACTGAGGAGGCCCCGGTAAAGAACAAGGATGCTTCGATCGCCCCTCCCGTGTCCCGGGCGGATCTCGTTCTGGCGCTCAAAGCCTCCCGGCGATCCGAACCGGAGAAACCCGGCCTCCAGAAGGTATTCCGGTTATTCTCCTGGACCGACAAGGCGGTAAAAAAATACGGGCAGGACCGGCTGGAGATTCTGCTCGAATCCTACCGGGTCATGGGGCATCTCCCCGTAAATTCCAAAGAGGAGATCCTTGGTATCGTGCGCCTTATACCGGAAGATCTTGGTACCTCCCACACCATCAGCGCCGACGAATATGTCTCCGAGCTGTACTCGCTAAGGAGGATCCTTGTGCCTGACGATATCTCCCTTGACCGCGATATGATAGCGGTACTGATGGAGCAGCGCCGGCAGGCCCCGCCCGGAACAGGCCGACAGATGGAAGGTGAGGACTCTCTGCACGAGTCCGGGGCCGTGGCGGAGAAGCCCGGAACCATTGTGGACAAAAGCGCCTATCTCGAATGGATGAACCTCCATTCGTAACGACACTCCCTCTTAAAATTCAGTTTTTCCCGGCCGGCAGGGCGGGCCATATCTAAAAAAAAGTGCAGCTTCCGGCGGCACCTATTCGCTCTTGATCTTCCCGGCCTTTGCCGGGCACTGGTACTCCGCCGCTTTTCCCTTGCCGTTCTGGGTGCCGAGGTACTGCGCCCCCCACGTGCAGAGGGCTTCGAGGATGGGAATAAGGGTCTTGCCGAACTCGGTGATCGCGTACTCGACCCGGGGCGGGACCTCCGGGTAGACCGTGCGCCGGATCACCCCGTCCTCTTCGAGCTCGCGGAGCTGCTTGGTGAGCATCTTCGCGTTCACGCCGTGCAGGCTTTTCTGGAGTTCCCCGAAGCGCATCACGGAATCGCCGAGGTGCCAGAGGATAAGAGGTTTCCATTTGCCGCCAATCACATCAAGCGTTGCCTCCACGGTGCAGTGGTAGGTCTTGCCATTTTTCACATAGGTCATAGTTACACCAAGGAAAGTCCATTACAATATTGACCGTATCCCCTATATATTCAGTTGGGGCAGATTCTATCTTAATGGTTCAGACTGCCGTTAGAGAAAATCGGAATGTATCCTCTCCTGCATACGGTGTCCGGCCCGGAGATCCTGCCAGGAGCGGGGTATAAGGAGCTATCCTATGGAAAAGATCGAGATCCAAAAAAATTTCTTTATCCCGATGCCGGTGGTCCTCGTCGGGACCCAGGTAAACGGACGTGCGAATTTCATGGCGGTGGGCTGGTGTGCCCGGGTAAACGGCAACCCGCCGATGATTGCCTGCGGGCTCCACAACAACCATGCCACAACCGGGGGGATTAAGGCGGCAAAGACCTTCTCGGTCAATGTCCCGTCATCGGCACTTCTGGTAAAGACCGATTACTGCGGGATCGTGTCCGGTAAAACCGTGGACAAATCCGGTGTGTTCGACGTATTCTATGGCACCACAAAGACGGCACCCATGATCCGGGAGTGCCCGGTAACGCTCGAATGCAGCCTTGTGCAGGCTGTATCCCTCCCCACCCACACGCTCTTTATCGGCGAGATTGTCGGGGCCTGGGCGGATAAAAAGATCGTAAAAGACGACAAACCGGATTTCCCGGCTATCGATCCGCTCGTCCTGACCATGCCCGACAACCGGTACTGGAGACTCGGCGACCATGCCGGCGATGCATGGAGTGCCGGAAAAGCCTTTGCGAAATCTCAGAAACCAACCTGTTAAGGAAATCTGTCATGTCTGCAATTATCGTTGAAAAGGATCTCTGCACCCGGTGCGGGATCTGTTCGGAAGTCTGCCCGATGGGAATAATCGTCCCGGCAAAAGAAGAGAACCCCGAAGCCGTCCCGGAGACCAGCGCGGATGCCTGCATCCGCTGCGGGCACTGCGAGGTGTTCTGCCCGGCCGGGGCGATTACCGTAAACGACCGGCCCGCCGAGAAGGAACCTCTCCCGGCCGGTGCCGGGGAGATCCCGGCCGAGACCCTTGCCCTCTACCTGAAGAGCCGCCGGTCCGTCCGCTGCTATGCAAAAAAACCGGTCCCAAAAGAGAAGATCCTGCAGGTGCTCGATGTTGCCCGGTACGCTGCATCGGGAGGGAACGGCCAGCAGGTGCAGTGGCTGGTGGTCCATAATAAAGAGAACGTCCGCCGGCTCGCCGGCCTGACCGTGGACTGGATGCGGACAATAAAGAACAGCAGCCACCCGATGAGCGGCTATGTCCCGGGCCTGATTGCTGCATGGGACGCCGGTATCGATCCCATCTGCCGCGGGGCGCCTCACCTTGTCGTTGCCCACATCCCGGAACATAACCCGGTTGCCTCGGTAGATGCATTCATCGCGCTTACCCATTTCGACATCGCCGCACCGGCATTTGGCATCGGGGCCTGCTGGGCCGGGTTCCTCTCGATGGCTGCCCGGTCGTCGTACGGGCCGCTCCTTGAGGCGCTCGACCTGCCTGCGGGCCGCGAGTACTCCTACAGCCTGTTCTTCGGCACCCCGAAGTACAGGACCCGCGGGATCCCGCGCCGGAACCCGCTGAAGGTGACGTGGGGATAGGGGATCCGAAAGGAGCATCTCCTTAAGGAAGGGATCTCCTGCCCGTTCCAGGAAGGATAGTATAGCCGGAAAGCACATGCCGGTTACGGTGACATGATGACAGATTACGCAACAATCGGAAGGAAAAAACTGCTTGAGATCGACGGCGAGGCAGGCGTTGCCGTTGAAGCTCGGCTCAACGCCATCTGCCCGGACCTTGCCCGGTACCTCATCGAGTACCCGTTTGGCGAGATCTATGCCCGCGAAGGGCTCGACAACAAGACCAAAGAACAGGCGGTTGTCGCGGCCCTTACCGCGATGGGCACCGCCGCCCCCCAGCTCAAAGTCCATATCCATGCGGCGCTCCACGTGGGCTGCACCCCGGAGGAGATCCGGGAGATCATCATCCAGATGGTCGGGTACGCCGGGTTCCCGGCGACCCTCAATGCCATGGGAACGCTCATGGAGGTCCTTTCAGAGACCGGGCAGACCCTCTCACCAGAGTCCGTCCATGCCGGCCCGGCGGGACGGTACGAACGGGGAAAAGGGCTGCTTGCACAGATCGCTCCCGACCAGGAACGGGTGTTAAAGGAGACCTTCGATCCCATCAACCCGGATATCACCCGGTACGTTGTCGAGTTCGGGTACGGGGATATCTATGCCCGGGGCGTCCTCCCGATCCGGATCCGGCAGGTGGCAACGATCGCGGCCCTTGCCGCAAAAGGCACGGCCCCCTCGCAGCTCCGGTTCCATATCGGCGGCGGGCTCCGGGCCGGCCTTACTGAAGCGGAGATCGTGGAGATCATGCTGCTTGTCTCAATTTATGCCGGGTTCCCGGCAGCATTGAACGGCATCCTTGCCACCCGCGAGGTGGCAGAGGCCATAAAGGACGAACAACGCTAGCAAAAGGAGAACAAAAATTCAGGTGATCGGATGGCAAAAGTCGTTGCATTCAACGGAAGCCCGAGAAAGGACGGGAACACGTCCATTCTTATCGGGCATATCTTTGAGGAGCTGGAGAACGAAGGGATCGCAACCGAGCTCGTGCAGGTCGGGAAAAAGAAGATCCGGCCCTGCACCGCCTGCATGAAGTGCTTTGAGAACAAGGACGGGCACTGTGTCTTTGACGATGATATTGTCAACGGCTGCATCGACAAAATGGTAGAAGCGGACGGCATCATCCTTGGATCGCCCGTGTACTTCCTTGATGTGACACCGGAGATGAAGGCCCTGATCGACCGGGCGGGTTTCGTGTCCATGGCAAACGGCGGCCTGTACCAGCGCCGGGCAGGTATGGCCGTGACCGCAGTGCGCCGGTCCGGGGCATCGCGTACAATCGATACCATGCTCCACTTCCTGCTCGTCGGGGGTATGGTTGTCCCGGGTTTCCCCGTCATCGGGGTGGGACGGGAGATCGGGGACGTGAACAGGGATGAGGAAGGGATCGGCCGCGCCCGGGACGCCGGGAAGAACATGGCATGGCTGATCAAGGCAACGGAGAAGGCCCGGAAATCCTGAGCAGACCCGCAAAAATTCTGCACAAAATCTCACCGGAACGGTACAACCCATGACAAACGTTATCGCAGTCAACGGAAGCCCGCGCAAGAAGTGGAATACGGCAACGCTCCTCGAACACGCGCTCGAAGGCGCGAAGTCCGCGGGTGCAGGGACCGAACTCGTGCACCTGTACGACCTCGACTACAAAGGATGCATCAGCTGTTTTGCCTGCAAGACAAAAGGCGGGAAGAGCTACGGGAAGTGCGCGGTAAAAGACGATCTCGCCCCGGTCCTCGACCGGATCCGCAACACGGACGTGTTGATCCTCGGCTCCCCGATCTACTTCGGGATAGTGACCGGCGAGATGCGCTCCTTTATGGAACGGCTGATGTTCCCGTACCTGGTCTACGACCAGCATCACTCCTGCCTCTTCCCGAAGAAGATCCCGACGGCGTTTGTGTATACGATGAACGTCTCCGAACAGATCATGAAGGATCAGTACTGCTGGCCCATCGGGGCAAATGCGGCCGTCTTGAAGATGATCTTCGGGCAGACGTCAGAGACCCTCTTCTGCAACGAGACGCTCCAGTTTGCGGATTTCGACAAGGTGGTCTATTCCTACGCGGATCCGGAGGAACGGCGGAAGCGCCACAGGGAGATCTTCCCGCAGGACTGCAGGCGGGCCTTCGATCTCGGCGTCCGGCTGGTGCAGGCCGCTGAATCCCGGGAACAGCCCCGTAAGAAGGAGTGACCGGGCCTGGAACTCTTCGAAGCGGTCCATGCCCGCCGGGCGGTGCGGAAGTACCGGCCGGACCCGGTGCCGGAAACGGAGATCAAAAAGATCCTCGATGCGGCGAACCAGGCCCCGTCTGCCATGAACCGCCAGCAGTGGGAGTTTATCGTGGTGACCAAAACGGAGACGATCCGGGAGCTGGGAATCTCCTTCGGGGCAGTTATTGAAGAGCTGACCCGGAACCTCCCCGCTTCTTCCGGCCACGGCTCCCTGTCCCGGGAGGAGTTTATCCGGTTTGCCGAGACCTATGGCGGTGCCCCGGTGGCGATCGTGGTCCTGACCGACAGGGTGGATACCGAAGATTTCCGCAGGGCAAACCTGGAGAGTGCGAGCGCTGCGATGGAAAACCTCCTTTTGGCCGCTACTGCGCTCGGGCTTGGCACCTGCTGGATGACCGGGCCGCTGCAGGACGGGAAGGCATTGCGCCGGATCCTTTCCATTCCCGATACAAAAGAGCTCGTAGCAGTCACGCCGCTCGGGTACCCGGCAGAGGTGCCCCCGGCGCCGGCCCGGATCGATCCAGACCTTGTGCAGAAGGTCCGGTGGGTAAGGTAACATCTCCTCTCCAAAGGCACCCGCACGCCCAAAAAGCACATCTCCCCGTACAGCAAGAAGACCAGTACCTAAAAGGAGGTATCCCGTTATGGAAGCACGCGAAGCACTCATGACACGCCGCAGTGTCAGGAAATACAAAAAGGAGCAGATACCGGACGCAGTTCTTGCAGAGATCCTCAAAGCGGGGACGTACGCACCGTCTGCCCTCGCCCTCCAGCCGTGGGCATTTGTGGTGGTGCAGGATCAGGAATTCCTAAACAAGGTCTCCGAATACGCCAAACCCATCATGATTGCGCACATGAAGGATGCGCACGACGGGATGTCCGATGCGTTCCGGGCAATGCTCGAAAGCCCCGGGTACTCGATCTACTACCATGCCCCGACCGTTATTCTGATCGCCGGGAAGACCGCGAGCCGGTTTAAGGAGATCGACTGCTCGCTCTGCGCACAGAACATGATGCTTGCCGCCCATGCGCTTGGCATCGGCAGCTGCTGGATCGGCTCGACCGAGGTTGCCTATGAGAACCGGGAGCTCATGGCGGGTTTCCGTATCCCTGAGGGGTACAGCCCGGTGGGAACGATTGTGTTCGGGTACCCGGACGAGACGCCGGAGGCGCACGACAAGCACCCCGCGAAGGTGACATGGGTCAGGTAATACACTGTTGTACCAGGATCCCGGGTGAAGCCCGGTTATTCCTCCACCTTTTCAAGGATACGCTCAATGTTGTCCAGCGTCTGTTCCATCCGGGTGAATTTCTCATTCATGGCCGCCGCACAGGCCGCTTCGATCTGCTCCCCCGCGCCGATGATATGGATGTGCTCCTGCCGGTCCATGAAAAGCACAAGGATGTTGGATAAGAAAATCCTTCTTTGTCACGTGCCAGCGTACCATTTCCGCACCTTTATCTAACTGCGGCAAGAGATGGAACATTACGATACAGGAGTAACATGCCATGGCCACCGACCCGGTCTGCTTTATGATCGTTGATGAGGAGAACAACCCGTTTGTGAGCACCTACAAAGGAACCGACTATTATTTCTGCTGCAATTACTGCAAGAAGCAGTTCGACGCAGACCCGAAGAGGTACAGCCGGATCCTCGCCGATGTGAATGTGGACTTAACCGGGTGCTGATGCACGATCCCGGAAACCCGCCCGGAGGTTTCGCGCGGACTTCCCCGTCCGGTACGGCCCGGCCCCGGTGCCGGCATATGACGGCGCTGCCGCCGGTCTTTCGCGCACAGCAGACAACAACCTATAATGCCGAACATGAGCAATATTTCATCCGTTGAATAATCCTTTTTAACGCTTCCATAAAACAGCTTAAAGGTCCCGCCATGAATGCACCATCCGTCGTTGACAGTATCCTCTCTGCACGCTACCTCCGTAAAGGAGAGAAGACCTACGAAGACATCTGCCGCAGGGTCGCATCGGCCCTGGCGGAGGACGAGAACGACAAGGCCCGGTTTTTCGAGGCAATGCTCTCGCTCCGCTTCCTCCCGAACTCCCCTACCCTCATGAACGCGGGAACCGAGATCGGGCAGCTCTCTGCCTGCTTTACGCTTCCCGTCCCGGACTCCATCGACGGGATCTTCGATGCAATGAAGGAAGGGGCGATCATCCACAAGACCGGCGGGGGAACGGGGTACAACTTCTCGCATATCCGCCCCGAGGGCTCGCCCGTCCAGTCCACCGACGGCGTTGCCTCGGGACCTATCTCGTTCATGCGGGTCTTTAACGCCGCAACCGACGTGATCAAGCAGGGCGGGCGCCGGCGCGGGGCGAACATGGGGATCCTCAATGTCTGGCACCCGGACATCCTCTCCTTTATTGCGGCAAAGAAAAAGGAGGGCGACTTCTCGAACTTCAACATCTCGGTGATGGTCAACGACAAGTTCATGGACCTCGTGGAGAAGCAGAAGTACTCCGATCTCTGGCTGACAAATCCCCACTCCGGCCAGAAGGTTACGGTCGGGGAGATCTGGAACGGGATCGTCGAGGGGATCTGGAAGAACGGCGAGCCCGGCATCCTCTTTTACGATGAGATCAACCGGCACAACCCCACTCCTTTGCTCGGCGAGATCGACACCACGAACCCCTGCGGGGAACAGCCCCTGCTGCCCTACGAGAGCTGCGTGCTTGGGAGCATCAACCTGGCCGCCTGCGTCCGCGACGGTGTATTCGACGAGGACCTCCTGCGGGATACGGCACGGATGGCTACCCGGTTCCTCGACCTTGTGATAGAAAAGAACGTCTTTCCCATCCCGCAGATTGCCGAGGCTACGAGAAGGACGCGGAAGATCGGCCTCGGGGTCATGGGTGTGCACGATGCAATGCTCATGCTCGGCATTGCCTACGATACGGAGAAGGGCCGGGCCTGGTGCGAGCAGGTGATGAAGACGATCACCGATACTGCTATCGCGGAGTCCCACCGGCTTGCAGAAGAGAAGGGGACCTTCCCGGCATGGCAGGGCAGCATCTGGAAGGACTTCAAAGTCAGGAATGCCGCAATGACCACGGTCGCCCCGACAGGGACGATCTCACTTCTCGCCGGGTGTTCGAGCGGGATCGAACCGGTCTTCTCGTTTGCCTATACCCGGAAGAATACCGTCGGCAAGATCTTTGTGATCGTGAACCCGGTCTTCAAGGAGGCGCTCCTTGCTACCCTGACCACCATGGGATATGCCGGGGACGAGCGGGAGAAGAAGGCGGGCGAGGTGATTGCGCACGTGCACGAGAAGGGGTCCGTGCAGGACGTGGCCTGGCTGCCGGCGGAGTTCCGGGCGCTCTTCAAGACGGCCCTTGACATCCCGTGGCGGGAACACATCCGGATGCAGGCCTGTTTCCAGAAATATGTCCATGCCTCGATCAGTAAGACGATCAATATGCCCGGCTCCGCCACCCGGGACGACTGCGGGGAGGCGCTCATGATGGCCTGGAAACTCGGCCTCAAGGGGATCACCATCTACCGGACGGGAAGCCGCGAGGACGTGGTCCTTGCGTTAAAGGAGACGGAGAAGGCGCCAGCCGCTCTCCCGGCCCCTGCCGCCACGGCGGTCTCGGCCATGCGGGCGGTGCCGGAGAAGATCCCGAGCCTCTCCATTGACCGGCCAAAGGAACTGGCCGGCCGGACCTACCTCTGCCAGTCGGGCTGCTGCCGGCTCTACGTAACGGTGAATCTGCTCGACAGCAAACCCATGGAGGTATTTATCCGGACCGTGGGGAGCGGCGGCTGCGATGCAAACAGCAGCGCCCTTGGCAGGGCGATCAGCACCGGCCTCCAGAACGGGGTTCCCTACGGGAAGTTCGTCAAGCAGTTCGCGAAGGTAAACTGTATCTCGGCGATCAAGAACCCCACCTCCGAAGGTCACTCCTGTGCGGACGTGGTCGGGCGCTGCATCGAGCTTTCGGCGAAAAACCAGAGCATTGCAACCTTAAACGACTGGAGCATCAAAAAGACCGGGGAGCAGCGGCTCTGCCCCGAGTGCCACGAGCCCCTCGATTTCGGCGAGGGCTGCAACCAGGGGATCTGCAAGCACTGCGGCTGGTCCGGGTGCAGCTGACCGGCAGGTTCCCGGCATCATTTTCAGGGATATATTAAACAATAATTATTTACGCAACAGATCAGTTGTCATTTAAACGTATTCCGGCCAACACCTAGTACATTTTCGGTGTGGCCTTTCGCATGGTTCTGGTTCTGTACGTCGATGACGATCCTGCCCTTCTCGATATCGGGAAGACGTTTCTTGAGCTTTCGGGCAGGATACAGATCCACACCGTCAGTTCCGTGAGCGAGGCACTCGAAGAGATCAAGCGCCGGGACTATGATGGCGTTATCACCGATTACGAGATGCCCCACATCAACGGCATTGCGTTCCTCCGGTATATCCGCGAGCACTACCGCGACCTGCCGGTCGTCCTGTTTACGGGCCGGAGCCGGGAAGAGATCGCGATCGAGGCGCTCAATTCCGGTGCCGATTTCTACCTCCAGAAAGGCGGCAACCCCAAGCCCCAGTTTGCCGAGCTGGAATACAATCTTTTACATGCAATAGAACGCAGGAAAGCGCAGGAAGAGCTGCGGGAATCCCGGCAGCTGATGGCAAACCTCATCGATTTTCTCCCGGACGCGACCTTTGCCATCAACCGGGAGAACGTCGTGATCTCGTGGAACCGGATGATGGAGAAGATCACCGGGATTTCTGCCGGGGATATTATGGGCAGGGCCACCTACCGCGAAGCGCTTGCCCGGTTCAACGAGCAGCGCATCCCGCTGATCGATATCGTCCTCGATCCCGGCCGGGATGTCCCGGGGATCCAGCTGATCCGGGACGGGAATGCCATCATCTCGGAGTTTTACAGCCCGGGCGCGTACGGCGGGAAGGGTGCCTACCTCTGGCTGATCGCCTCGCCCCTGTACGATGCCGGGGGAAACGCCATCGGGGCGATCGAGTCCATCCGGGACGTCTCAAAAAGGATGGAGGCCGAAAAGAACCTCCAGAAGACGCATGTGGAGCTCAACGCAGCCTACGAGCAGCTGGCGGCAACCGAAGAGGAGCTGCGCCAGAATTATAATGAACTGGCAAAAAGCGAGGAGAAGATCCACAAAAGCGAGGAGCGGTACCGGAACATTGTCGAGGACCAGACCGAGCTCATCTGCCGGTTCTCTCCTGCCGGCCTGCTCACGTTCGTGAACGGGGCGTACTGCCGGTATTTCGGCCTCGATCCCGCAAAATGCATCGGGAAGCTGCACCCGGTCAGGATCCCAAAAGAGGACAAGACGTGCATGGAAGAGCACTTTGCAGCATTCTCCCGGGAGCAGCCCGTTGCGGCGATCGAGCACCGGATCGTGATGCCGGACGGGAAGGTGCGGTGGCAGCGGTGGAGCGACCGTGCGGTCTTTGACGAGAATGGCAGGATCGTCGAGTACCAGTCGGTGGGCCGGGACACGAGCGATCAGCACGAGGCGTTCGACAAGCTCACGAGGACCAACACGGAGCTCTCCGCGGCTTACGAGCAGCTGGCGGCGACCGAGGAGGAACTGCGCCAGAACTACGACGAGCTCTCCAAGAGCCAGCACGATCTCCACGAAAGCCAGGAGCGGTACCGGAACATCGTAGAGGACCAGACGGAGTTCATCTGCCGGTTCTCCCCCGCCGGCCTGCTTACGTTCGTGAACGGGGCGTACTGCCGGTATTTCGGCCTCGATCCTGCCGCATGTATCGGAAAGCCCCACCCGGTGAAGATCCCGGCAGAAGACCAGAAAACCATGAAGGCGCACCTGGCGGAGTTCACCCCGGAGAGCCCGGTGCATACCATCGAGCACCGGATCGTGATGCCGGACGGGAAGGTGCGGTGGCAGCGGTGGAGCGACCGTGCGGTCTTTGACAAGGAGGGCAGGATCGTCGAGTACCAGTCGGTAGGCCGGGACACGACCGATCAGCACGGGATGATCGAGCAGCTCACGAGGACCAACACGGAGCTCTCCGCGGCCTACGAGCAGCTGGCGGCAACCGAGGAGGAGCTGCGCCAGAACTACGATGAGCTGGCAAAGAGCCAGCGGGATCTCCGGGAGAGCCAGGAGCGGTACCGGAACATCGTGGAGGACCAGACGGAGTTCATCAGCCGGTTCCGGCCCGACGGCACGCACCTCTTCGTGAACGAGGCGTACTGCCGGTATTTCGGGAAGACCCGGGAGGAGATCGTCGGCCACCGGTTCGTGCCGGATATTCCCAAAGACGACCGCACGCTCCTTGCCGCCCATTTTGCCGCAGTCACCCCGGAGAACCCGGTTCACACGGTCGAGCACCGGATCCTGATGCCAAACGGCGAGGTGCGGTGGCAGCAGTGGTCGGACCGGGCAATCTTTGGCCCGGACGGGAAGGTGGCGGAATATCAGTCGGTGGGCCGGGATATCACCGACCGCAAGTGCACGGAACAGGCGCTCTCCGAGGCGAACCGGAAGCTCACCCTGCTCTCGGGCATCACCCGGCACGATATCCTCAACCAGCTCACGGCATTGCAGGGATATCTCGGGCTCATCCAGACAACGGCCGCCGATCCTGCCGTAAAGGGCCTTGCCAAACAGGCGCTCCACACGGGAGAGATCATCCACGACCAGATCTCGTTTACCCGGCAGTACGAGAGCATCGGCACCCAGATGCCGGTATGGCAGAACGTGTACGAGACCGCCGCGGGCGTGAGCCGGGACGGCGGATTCCGGCTGGTGACTGTGGATCCGGCCCTCAAAGGCATCGAGATCTATGCCGATCCGCTCCTAAAACTGATCTTCTACAACCTGTTCGAGAACTCCTGGATGCACGCGGGCCGCGACGTGAAGGTCCGGGTGAGCGGGACAATGACGGAGAACGGCGCCGAGATCGTTGTCTCCGATACCGGGCGGGGCGTCCCGCTGCAGGAGAAAGAGAAGATCTTCCAGAAAGGCTATGGTACGCATACCGGCCTTGGCCTGTACCTGGTCCGGGAGATCCTCTCGATCACGACCATCTCCATCCGGGAAGACGGGGAGCCCGGTGCGGGTGCCCGGTTTACGATCCAGGTGCCGGTCGGTATGGTCCGTAAAGAGCCTGTTTAATCCATAAACGCCTGCCGGCCGCCCGGTCTTTTCCGGCAGTGCGGCAACGGTTTTTCATCCCTGTTTTGTAAATCCTTACCTTGCGGTCCCGGGACGGTTTTTTTAATAAGAGGACAGCTGGCGCTCCCGTAACGGAAACGGCGGTAAAAAAAGGATGGTATTTAGATAAAGAGCGGAGCAAGCACGAGCGTTAAGGTAGCAAGGAGCTTGATGAGCACGTGGAGCGACGGGCCGGCCGTGTCCTTGAACGGATCGCCGAGCGTGTCGCCGATGACTGCTGCCTTGTGGGCCTCGCTGCCCTTGCCGCCGTGGGCACCGCTTTCCACGAATTTCTTGGCATTGTCCCATGCCCCGCCGCTGTTGTTGAGGATCAGGGCAAGGAGAATGCCGGTGATGGTTGCTACCATGAGGAAGCCGGCGAGGGCCTCGTGCCGCATGGTAACGCCGATGAAGATCGGGAACCCGATCACCAGGATACCGGGGAGGACCATGTTTCTGAGGGCACCCTGGGTCGTGATATCGATGACGGCTGCATAGTCAGGCTTCTGGGTCCCTGCCATGATGGCCGGGTTCTTGAACTGGATGCGGACTGCTTCGATAACCGACTGTGCGGTCTTGGAGACTGCGCGGATGGCGAGGCTCGCAAAGAGGAAGACGAGCATTGCCCCGAGCAGTGCCCCGACAAAGACCGGGACGCTTGCAAGGTTGACGACATCGAATGCCTTGCCGGTGAGCTTCGCTATGTCTGCCATGTAGGCGTTGAAGAGCAGGAATACCGCGAGGGAGGCACTGCCAATGGCATAGCCCTTGGTGAGTGCTTTGGTGGTGTTCCCGGCTGCATCGAGAGAGTCCATGCGCTTCCTGACCTCTTCGGGTGCGCCGCTCATCTCGACGATACCTCCGGCATTGTCGGCAATGGGCCCGAAGGTGTCCATGGCAAGGACGTAGGCGCAGACCATGAGCATACCCACGGTTGCAACGGCAGTGCCGTAGAGGCCGCCGTTCGGGATACCGGTCATGGAACCGAACCAGTAGGAGAGTATGAGGGAGGCGCCGATGAGGAGGGCGGGGACTGCGGTGGTCTCGAGACCGACCGAGAACCCGGTGATGATGTTGGTCGCGGCTCCGGTCTCAGAGGCGTCGGCGATCTCCTTGACCGGCCGGTAGTGGTGGTCGGTGTAGTAGAGGGTGACCCGGAGGAAACAGACCGAGAGGACGATACCCACGAGGCCCGCGTAGAAGAAGTACATCCAGCCCGCGGTCGACCCGAGGAGCCACTGGACCCCGAAGAAGAGGAAGACTGCGGAGATGATTGCGGTGATGTAGTACCCGCGGTTCATGGCGTCCATCGGGTCTGCGCCGTCCTTACCCTTGACGGTGAGAATACCGATCATGCTCGCGAAGAGACCAAGGGCGCACATGACGATGGGGAAGAGGATACCGTTGACACCGAAGATCGGGAAGAGCGCGACACCGAGAATCATCGCACCGATGTTCTCGGCAGCGGTGGACTCGAAGAGGTCGGCACCACGGCCGGCACAGTCCCCGACATTGTCGCCGACAAGGTCAGCGATGGTGGCCGGGTTCCGGACATCGTCTTCGGGAATACCCTTTTCGACCTTACCGACAAGGTCTGCACCGACATCGGCGGCTTTGGTGTAGATACCGCCGCCGAGCTGGGCGAAGAGTGCGACAAACGAGGCACCAAAGCCAAAGCCGATGATGACAAAGGGCGTGGTCTGCGGGTTTGCCCCGAGCGCGATATACGTCAGGGAGACGCCGAGGAGGGACATCGAGGTGATGATCAGGCCCGAGATTGCCCCGCCGCGGAACGAGAAGTCAAGTGCCTTCCCATCGCTGTGCTGGGCTGCCGCTGCCGTGCGGATGTTGGTCCGGACTGCGATGGACATGGCCACTACACCGGCGACCGCACTGCACGTGGCACCGATGATGTAGGAGAATGCCGTGTCCACGGCAAGCGACTGCTGTCCGGTAAAGTAATAGACAACAAAGATCACCACGGCGAGGATTATCGCGATGATGGCGATGGTCGAGTACTGGCGCTTGATGAATGCTTCCGCACCCACCTTGATCGCATCGGAGACCTCGCGCATCTTGGGCGTCCCCTCGTCCTGCGAGAGGAGATTACGCGCTAAGATTGCAGCAAGGGCCAGTGCGATAAGACAAATCACAATGACAACGACTAATGCTGTTTCGATCATTCCATGACCTCCCTGAGGATACCGGGTCTCGTCCCGCGTACAGGAGCCATGCACATCATGACGTGAAAAACGCACATGACAGAACAGCCGGTAGTACCCGAGATCCCCGTCACATCAGGATTACTGAAATTCGGGGCAGGTATGCCTGCCCGTTACTGATCCACCCCAAAGGACCGCCGGCGTGACAAAAAGGGACCGGATAGTCCCCCCGCCGCCCGCCAGTCCTCAGGAACAGTATTACTGCATTTTTGTTACATTAATCTTTTATCATCTCGGTTTTCGGGGAGATCTGCACCAAACCGGCGCGAAATCCCGCCTTCTTCCGGCAGCTTTCGCGCTGCAAATCACCGGTCTTTGCCGGATTTATACGAAAACCTGCACGATTTAAAAAAAAATGGCCGGAAGTCAGGGAAAATTCGCAGAAAAACCCGCGTGGCGGGACGGGATACGGGCTCAGTTCAATATGATTAATAATGAAAAATGCGAACAGTTCAGCAGGGTGGATGTTAGCGTGCAGTATCTTCTCTTTCTCATCCTGTTCCCGCTCATTACGGCGCTCTTCATGCTCGCAGTGCGCCGCGATACGGAGCGGGGCTGGATCGTAAAACTATCGGCACTGGCAATAGGCGTGGTAACCGCCCTTGCCCTGGTAACCCTGTATGACAAAGGCGTCGTCTATTTCGGGTTCGATGCAGCGCCGGTTAACCTCCTGATGTTTATTCTTGAAATGGCCATGGCAGCGCTCCTGCTCTGGTATGCGGTAAAATACCGCAAGTCCCTTGCCCTCTGCCTGGTGCTTGTCCAGACCGCGCTCATTGTCTGGTTCGAGCTTACCTGTTCCCGTGCATCAGATATTGCAAACCCGCTCTTCTGCGATCCGTTCTCGCTTATCATGGCGCTTATCATCGGGATCATCGGGAGCCTGATCTGCGTGTACTCGCTCGGGTACATGCGGCATTTCTACGAGCACCACGTGGAGATCCCCAACCGGACCAATACGTTTTTTTTGATCATCTTTGTCTTCATCTCCGCGATGTTCGGGCTCGTGTTCTCCAACAGCCTCATCTGGGTATACTTCTTCTGGGAAGTGACCACGCTCTGTTCGTTCCTGTTGATCGGGTTTACGAAGACCGAAGAGGCCACCAATAACGCGTTTACCGCACTCTGGATGAACGTGCTGGGCGGGATCGCATTTATCGCTGCCCTCATCTGGCTTGCAGCCCAGCCCGTGCCGATGCTCGGACTCGACCAGGTGCTGACCGCAGGAAAGGCGCTCGTCCTGATCCCGGCGGCGTTAATCGGGTTTGCGGGCCTCACCAAAGCCGCCCAGATGCCGTTCTCGTCGTGGCTCCTTGGTGCCATGGTCGCCCCGACCCCGGTCTCCGCCCTGCTCCATTCAAGCACGATGGTAAAAGCCGGTGTCTATATCCTGGTCCGGCTCGCCCCGGTGTACGCGTTTACCACCACCGGCTTTGCCCTCTCCCTTGTCGGCGCCATCACATTCCTCGTGGCCTCGGCGCTTGCCATTTCCCAGACCAATGCAAAACGGGTGCTTGCCTATTCCACCATCTCGAACCTCGGCCTTGTCGTGGCCTGTGCGGGTATCGGCACCTACGAGGCGATCTGGGCAGCAGTACTCCTGATCATCTTCCACGCGATTGCGAAGTCGCTCCTGTTCCTCTCGGTGGGAACGGTCGAGCACCGGATCCGGAGCCGGGAGATCGAGGACATGAACGGCCTCATCACCCGGACCCCGCGGCTTGCCGCCATGATGGTAATAGGCATTGCCGGCATGTTTTTGGCGCCGTTTGGTATGCTGATCTCCAAGTGGGCGGCGATCCAGGCGTTCATCAGCGCACCGCTCGGCTTCGTGCTCGTGATCATCCTTGCCTTCGGGAGTGCGTTCACGGTCTTCTTCTGGGCCAAATGGATGGGAAAACTGATCACGGTTACGCCGGACACCAAGAACGTCGAGGGACCGGTTGACCGGAACGAGTGGATTGCGCTCGTCTGCCTTGCCGGGCTTACCACGGTCACCTGTTTCATCTACCCGGTGATCTCGAAGATCCTCATCGAGCCGTTCTTATCCACCTACTATGGCAGCATTGCCCGGCTCTCGCAGGACAATATCCTGATCATGATGATGATGCTCTTCTTGATCGTCATCCTGCCGCTCTCGATCCTCCTGCCGCACCGCAGGAACCGGCAGCTGCCTCCCTATATGGGGGGTGTCGTGACCAGCTCCGACATGCACTTCACAAACGCCCTGGGGGGAAGGACCAGCGTCACGCTCGGGAACTACTACCTTGACGGGTGGTTCGGCGAAGCAAAACTCAAGATGGCCGGTGTCTATGTCTGCGGGGTGTTCATCGCGGCCATGCTGGTAACGGCGCTCTTTGGGGGGATGGCATTATGATCTCGTTCTTCCCCGCCCTCATCTTCGTCCTGCTCGCACCGCTCATCGGCGGGCTCCTCTCGGGAATCGACCGCAAGGTCACGGCCCACATGCAGGGCCGGGTCGGCCCCTCAATCTTCCAGCCCTTCTACGATGTGGGCAAGCTCTTTGAAAAAGAGAACGCGGAGGTCAACGGGACGCAGCGCTTCTACGTGATCAGCTACTTCATCTTTGCTGTTTTCACGGGAGCGCTCTTCTTTGCCGGCGGCGACCTCCTTTTGGTGGTCTTTGCCCTCACGCTCGCCGAGGTCTTCCTGGTGCTCGGGGCCTATGCGGCCTACTCCCCGTACAGCCACGTGGGCGCGGAACGCGAGCTGCTCCAGGTGATGGCCTACGAGCCGATCATGATCCTCTCGGCGGTCGGCATCTACATGGTCACCGGCTCCTTTGCGGTCAGCGAGATCCTGAAGTACCCGATGCTTCTTGTGGTCCTCTTACCGGGGATCTTCCTTGGCTTCCTCTACGCGCTCACCATCAAGCTGCGCAAATCGCCCTTCGATATCTCGACCTCGCACCATGCCCACCAGGAGATAGTAAAAGGCGTCACTACCGAGTTCTCGGGCCCGAACCTGGGCCTGATCGAGGTCACGCACTGGTACGAGCTCGTCTTTTTACTCGGCTTTGTCTTCCTGTTCTTTGCGGCGAACTGGATCCTTGGTATCATCGCGGTCATTATCGTCTTCCTGCTCGAACTCTTTATCGATAACACGAACGCGAGGGTGAAGTGGCAGCTCGCGGTGAAGAGCACGTGGGCGATCACGCTCGTGGTTGCGATCGTAAACCTCGTTGTCCTTGCCTATGTGGTGGTGGTCTAAAATGGCATACTTACAGAAATCCCCGTGGATCATCCATTACGATGCATCGAGCTGCAATGGCTGCGATATCGAGATCCTTGCGTGCTTAACGCCGATGTATGACGTGGAGCGGTTTGGGATCATCAATACCGGCAACCCCAAGCACGCCGATATCTTTGTCGTGACCGGCTCGGTGAACGAACAGAACAAGTACGTGATCAAAAACATCTACGACCAGATGCCGGACCCCAAAGTCGTTGTCGCGATTGGCGTCTGCGCCACCTCGGGCGGGGTCTTCCGCGAGTGCTACAATGTTTCGGGCGGCGTGGACATGGTAATCCCGGTCGACGTGTACGTGCCCGGGTGCGCTGCCCGGCCGGAATCGATCATCGACGGGATCGTAAAGGCGCTCGGGATCCTCGAAGAGAAGAGGACCGCCGCGGTGATGGGGGTTTCCCGGGAACAGCCGGTGCCTGCTGCTGCCACGGAAAAGCCCGCGGGAGGTGTGTAATACCATGGGACGCGAGGAACAGATCACGATCCCGATTCCCTTCGGGGAGCTCCTGGGACGGGTCGGGCAGATGAAGGAGAACGGCTGCCGCCTTGTCCAGATCGGATGCACGAAGATCGGCGACGACTTTGAGATCAACTACGTGTTCGACAAGGAGTTCGCGCTCACCAACCTCCGCATCACGGTAAAACAGAATACGGTTGTCCCGAGCGTGAGCAGCGTGTACTTTGGCGCATTCGTATACGAGAACGAGATCCACGACCTGTACGGGATCACGGTCGAGGGCATGAACATCGATTTCGGCGGCCACTTCTACCGGACAACGATCAAATCGCCGTTCTCGGTCACGGTCACGAAGGAGGGGAGCTGATCATGGGAAAACAGGTGACAGTCCCGTTCGGGCCACAGCACCCGGTGCTCCCGGAGCCGATCCACCTCGACCTCGTCCTGGAAGACGAGACGGTCGTTGACGCGATCCCTTCCATCGGCTACGTCCACAGAGGTCTTGAGAAACTCGTGGAGAAACGCGAGTATCCCGAGTACATCTACGTGGCGGAACGGATCTGCGGGATCTGCAGCTACATCCACAGCAACACCTACGCGGAGTGCATCGAGGAGATCATGCACATCGAGGTGCCGGAACGGGCGAAATACCTCCGGACCATCTGGTCGGAGTACTCCCGTCTGCACTCGCACCTGCTCTGGCTCGGGCTCTTTGCGGACGGGATGGGCTTTGAGAGCGTGTTCATGAATGCATGGCGGCTCCGCGAGCACATCCTCGACGATATGGAAGCGACCACGGGCGGCCGGGTGATCCAGGGCGTCTGCAAGGTCGGCGGGGTTCGCAGGGATATCGCGCCCGAGAAGCTCGACGAGATGCTCAAAGGGCTCAGGGGGATGGAACGCGAGCTCCACGACCTCACCGATGTGTTCTTGAACGACGCCTCGGTCGTCCACCGTCTCCGCGGCGCCGGCGTGCTCAAAACAGAGGACGCGTACTATCTCGGCGCAGTCGGGCCCACGGCCCGGGCAAGCGGCGTTCCGATCGATATCCGCCAGACCGGCTACAATGCGTACGGGAAGATCAACTTTACGCCCGTGGTGGAGTCTTCGGGGGACAGCTATGCCCGGTGTGCGGTCCGGGCAAAGGAGCTCTATACCTCGATCGACATCATAGAGCAGTGCATCAAAAAGATCCCCGATGGCCCGGTGGACGTAAAAGTCACCGGCGCACCGGATGGCGAGTACTTTGCCCGGGCCGAGCAGCCCCGGGGCGAGGTTGTCCACTACATCAAGGGGAACGGGAAGCGGAACCTGGTGCGGCACCGGGTCCGGACCCCGACGTTCACGAACATCCCGCCGCTGGTGACGCTCCTCAAAGGCTGCCAGCTTGCGGATGTTCCGATCATTGTTCTGTCAATCGACCCCTGCGTGGGTTGTGCGGAGAGGTGATTGTGGGATGACCTATTTCCAGAATGCAAAAACCGTCCTCAAAAGCCTGTTCTCCCGGCCCTCAACCCTGATGTACCCGGCAAAACCGGCAAAGAAGATGGCCCTCTCCCGGGGCCACGTGACGATTGACCCCGCAAAGTGCATTGCCTGCCGGTCCTGCCAGCGCAAGTGCCCGGCGCAGGCGATTGTGGTGGACGTCAAGGAGAAGACCTGGGAGATCGACCGGTTCCGCTGCGTTATCTGTGCGTCCTGCATCGAGGCCTGCCCGACCAAGTGCCTTGCAATGGACCCGCAGTACCCGGAGTCGACAACGGCCCGGGGCGGGCTTTACAAGGTGACGGTGGCAGGACCGAAGAAGAAGGAACCGGTGGCTGCTGTTGAGGGAGCGGCAAAGCCGGCAGAGAAGAAGGAATAATTTTTTTGAAAAAATTGGCTATTTCATAAAAAAATAATATCCACCGCTATGGGTTTCCCTGTTGTCTCTACATTTTCTCGCAATTTGAATGAAACCTCTTTCCCTTTAAAATAGAATGGATCATCACTCATCTCTTTATTTCTAAAACCCGATTTAAAAAAGATATATGTGTTTCCTTCGCAATCAATTACTCCGAATTTTCGATTCAAATCGATAAATCGTATAATTCCGATTTGCCGTATTTTTGTTTCATTTCGGGCTCTCTCTCCGATTAACTGATTTTCCAATCCTTTAAGTTTTTCATATTGCATCGATCCAATTAGACAATTTTTTAATCCCATTTCAATCCATTTTTTAACTTGTTCTGGATCGTGCTGATCATCATGAATACTAAGTGCTGCTAAGAAATAGCAAGCTTCGCTTATCATCTTCTTTGATGGATGAATATCGGTATTTTCAATATGCATTACTTGCAAGCATTTTTCTAAGTAAGGTCGTCCAGTTGTAAAATTTTTGTCTTTCCATAAGGCTATACCCAAATTTTTACAAATATCACGATATAAATTCCATATGTAAATGTCTTTTTTATCGACATCTAATGCTTTAAGAACTGTAGAAAATGCTTTTTCGAGACATTCTATCTCTCTTTTTAGGTCTTTTCGTTCTCTAAAAGATTCAGACCATCTTCGATAATTATCCGCTTTAAATTGTAAGGTCATTATTATATGACGATAATTCGGATATTTTTCTTCTTTGAGCGCCGCGACAAACTCATTTTCTGCTTTTTCATACTCTCCTAAAAAAGTATATGCTCGCCCCAGCTCGTTATAAATCGGCAAATGGTTTGGGTTTAATTCTTTTGCTTTAATTAAACTTTTTACAGATTCTTCTAACTGTTGATTTTTTCTAAGGAATATCCCATAGCTAAACCATGCATGGTAATTTTCTGGGGAGATCTCAACAGCTTTCTTTGCGAGTTCAAGACCTCGTTCAAAGTGACCTCTCTTAAATTCAAATTTTGAGAATTCAGAGAATACATATGAGAATAGTGGAGCTACTTTAGTGGCTTGTTCGAAATATTTTTCCGCATTGTCAAAATCATTTTGTCTAAAAAAATTTTTAGCAGTTTTTACATAATTAAATGCAACTTTTTCTTCAGGTGTTTTAATACCCAATGAGAATAGTGATTGAGAATAACTTGATTGAGATTTTTCAAATTCCTGTAATTCCTGCGATAAATGATAATATCTTGTGGATAGAATCCCTCTAGTCTTTTCATCCTCATCTAATTTTTTCTCTATAAATCCCCGAGTTAATCCCAACATTGAAAATTCAGTAACACTGCCGGTATCAGCCTCTTTGATTTCTGGTATTAAGAAGGAAGTAAGTATCAATTCTTTCACAGCATCTTCAAACTGATCATCATCAAAATTCGAAAGATGCATAGCTACATATTTAGAAATCGGTTTATCTCCATAGACTATCATGCTAAATAACATGGTTTTTGAATCAGAAGATAATAATTTGAAAACGTCATTAAAGCTAAATATTGCTATCTCACTACTACCATCAAATATTTGCGCAAATGCGCTTTCCGGATCTTTTCCTAAACAAACCTGTCCAATTGACCATTTAATAAGTAATGGGTAACATTTCACTCTAGTCACTAATGTCGAGATATACTCATCAGATAGTCTTACTAAATCCAAGCGATTCCGTTCCTTGGAAATCAATCTGAATAATTTTATTGCCTCTTTTACAGGCATATCTGTAATAGGAAAACGTCTTTCAATTTCACCTAATCCTTTTCTGCTTGTAATTAATACCTGTGATGGTCTATTAATTTCTTTAATAAATGAAATAATTTCATCATTTTTTAAAATGGTCTCCAAATTGTCTATAATCAATAAACATTTTTGAGACGAAAAAATGTTATTTAAATGATTTTTATATGCATCAAGGTTAACTTTTGCGTCATTAAATTGTTGAAGTGTTAGAGGATCAACAATTTTTAAAATGTCATAAATTAACTGTTCATCACTCCTTATTTCAGAGGTTAAAGGAATTATTCCTTGCTCAGTAAGTTTGTCTGTTTTTGCGCTAAACCAAATTATTGCTTCAAATTGATTATCTGGATCTGCCAAATATGTATATGCAATTTTTAATGCAATTGCAGTTTTTCCTACCCCTCCAGCACCTGTAATCGTGACAATGCGGTCTTGTTCAGAATTAATGAACTTACGAATCGTTTTTATCTCTTTTTCCCTTCCTACAAATCCGCCATCTAAATCATAATTTTCAGGGGGGAGATTATTTTGACACACAAATTCTTCAAAAAAATCTAATGGAATCTCGGTTGCATTTTTGTATGCTTCATTTTTTAAATACACCGTGACCTCATTAGCATCATTACCTTGTGATAATAATTTTATATATTCAATTAAATTCATCAAATCATAATCACTAAAAGTAGATTTTGCATGAGCAATTTTTCTTCGAATAATGTTTACTTCATCCATTGTTTCAGTAAATTTTTCTTTGCTTAATTCTCCAAAAAAGGACCTTGCTAATTTATAATTATTAGAATAAACTAAAATATCCTTTAAATGAAGAAAATTTAATTCCTCAAAAAAATCACTAATTGATTGAATACCTTCAATATCCTCTTGTTTGATCTCATTTAGATCAAGCCATACTCCATTTGGAATATTCTCTTTCCATTTATCTCCAAAATTTACCAGAAAAATTTTTTCCACGATGAATTGTCGTAATATGGTTTCAAAATTATTGATTAGGATATCATAACCATAGATTCTGTTAACCCTTGTCTTGGATGTCTCCATTTTTTCACCAAATTTTTCTGGGGATAATAAAATGGATGGCTATTGTAAACTAATTAATATATCTATATTATAAGATCATTTGGTCTCTTTAAGGGGTTTTGTTCCTTTGTGAACCGTTTAGATAAGCACACTCTATCTTTCTCTTGAACAGCCCGAGGGTAGAGAGGTCACCCCCTCCTCCAAAAAAATCAGACACCCCCCTACCCCCCACCCGCTCAGCCACATGGGAGGGGGGGTACCCCCATGTGTGCGGACAAAGGGGGAGGGGGGTGGGGGCCACCCCCCCACCACCGGATGTTGGATGCCTGCCATTTTTGCACAGGAAATGCAGGTTTGTTCGTGTGGAGTCTCCGACGAAAGGGTTTTGCCTGCGGTCGTTTTTTGTTCGTGGTCGCTGGCCGGACCGGGCCAAAGGGGGGGAGGGGGTACCCCCCACCTGCCCGGACACAAGGGTGGGGGGGTGCCCCCCGCTTAAGCGGACAAGAGGGGAGGGGGGTGATCCCCCCTCCCCCCCATACTTTTTTTTAAAACCGTGCGGGCCGGCTGATAATGCCCGGGAAAAAGGCGGGATTTTTAAAAACTGTTCACTCTTTTATGTCAACAATACTGAGTTTCTTCTTTAAGATCTCCACGCCCCGTACGGCATCCTCCCGGCACCTTCCCCCGGTAATAATGGTCTTTCCCGAGGAAAAGAGCAAAAATACCACCTTCGGGTCCGTGATCCGGCAGACAAGGCCGGGAAAGACTTCGGGTTCGTACTCGATATTCTCGGTGTCCATTAAGGCGATCATGATCCGCGTCAGGTTGCACGGGCTCCCGAGATTATAGGAACAGACCATATTTTTGATGCCCACCTGCGGCTCATTGTGGCAGGGGATATCTGCACAGGTGAGTGCAGCAACGAGGTTCCTGACCGCCACCGGGACATCTTCCGGTGTCAAAAGGCCGGTGATAACGACCCTGCCCGATGCAAAGATGAGGGCAACGGACCTGGGATCCTGCATATGCAGCACCGCACCCGGAAATTTCTTCGGGTCGAGGGTGCAGCCGGGTACCGTACCGGAAAGGGATTTCAGGTCAAAGGAATCTGCAACAGAGCCCGAAACCACGATGTTTTCGATCTTTAACAAGTGAGGATCGCGCTCTTTCATATGCTAAAAATGGGGCCAAAGACCCTATTAATAAATAACTCTGCCGGCGTGAAAAAGAAAAAATGCCCCGGAAATATCCTCTTATTTCCGGGTGGCAAACGGCAGGGGAGCAGAGGTCCGGACTGCCGGGTAATACTTCTCTTTTATGATCGCAAGGGCATACGGCACCGCGAGCACGAGCGCTATGCCGCCGAATGCAAGGAACATGTTGTTGTAGGTTACGGCAATTGCAATCACGGGCACGACCGCAAGGGCGGAGGCGAACTGCCCGATGTTCAAGGACACCGAGAACCCGCCCATCGCCCTCCCGAGAAACTGACGCGGCGTGACGGCGGCAATCCAGGTTAAGATCGTCGGCATCAGGAGCCCCTCGCCAATGCCGACCAGGACCACAGCGACCCCGACCAGGAGAAGCGACGTGGCAAACCCGAGAATGCACAGGCCCAGGCCAAAGGCAAGAAGGGTAACCGTGAGGATCGTGTACCGGTGGAACCGTTCGGCAATCCGCCCGTAAAAGATTCCGAGGATTGCCGAGGCACAGCCCCCGATCCCAAGGAATATCCCGGCAGTGAGCGCAGTGTTTTCGCCCATGATCCGTGCTGCATCCATGTGGGCGATCAGGAAGGGGAACTTTGTCGGCATCAAAAAGAACAACAGGTTCCCCATGAACAGGGTGATATAGGCGAGGAGCAGGGGAGTGACCGGGAATTTTTCACCGGGCGCTGGCACAGTAGTGCCGGGTGCTGCCCGGATCTCTTCGTATTTGCGGACGGGCTCTCTCATCGTTAAGAGAACGCCTGCGAGAATGACAATCCCCAGAAGGTAGATGAGGAACGCCGCACGCCAGGAAATACCGGCGAGTAATCCCCCGCTGGTCTCAAGGATGAGGACCCCGACACCCATTGCCGCAGCCTGGTACCCGAGGACCCTTGCCCGGGTCAGGCCGTCATAATAACAGACGATCAGGGCGGATGTCGTGCAGATGATGCCGGCAATGCCTACCCCGAGGATGAACCTGCCCGCGAGGATTGCGGGAATGGAGTTGAGGTAATATCCCGAGCTTCCTGCAAGGGTAAAGACCGCAACGGAGATCGCAAGGACCCGGATTTTACCGATCTTATCGGAAAGCATCCCGAGGAACAGGCCCGTGATGGCAATGGCGAGCGCCGGGAGCGTGACAATTAAGGAGATGCTCGTCTCCGAGGCATCGGGAAATGCTGCGCTGATCAGGGGCAGCGCCGGTGCGACCGCTGCTCCCCCCATGAGAATCATCATGGCGGCAAGCATGAGAAAAAGGAATGTCCATTTCGATGGTGTGAATTCTGCTGGATTCATGACCTACTACATCGCGAAAGAGAGAATATTAAGAAAGTGCTCCTGAATATAGTAGCTAAAGTATGATCGACGACGCGTTGCTCTCGCAGCTTAAAGGGATCGGGATGAGCGAGTACGAGGCGAAGGTATACGCGATTTTGTCCGCCCTGCGGGTGGCAAGCGCCCGGGAGGTCCACGAGCAGACCCAAATCCCCCGGGGCAGGATCTACGAGACGCTTGCGGCTCTTGCAAAAAACGGGTTTATCGTCTCTTCGGGGAAGTCGCCGGTGCGGTACTCGCCGGTCGATGTGACCCAGACGTTCGAGCGGCTGAAACGCGAATCGGTGAACTCCCTTGACGGATTGTACCAGAGCCTCAAGGCCCTTGAGACCGAGACCCCCGAACCGCATATGCAGGGGTATAAACTCTGCACGGAATGGACCCGGGACAACCAGATCCGGATGATGCTGCACCGGGCAAAATCGGAGATCATCCTTCTCTGCAATGATGAAGGATTCCTCAGGAAATACCGCAGCGAGATTGCACGTGCGGCAAAACGGGTCCCCTTGTACCTTGTTATCGGAAACGAGGAGCTCGCAGAGTCTGCGCCGGTCAAATGCTATACGGGTGGAAACGATATCAGGTCGGCACTCTTTTACCCGAAAGGGGAGGATGCAGGCGGGCTGTCGGTGAAACTGGTACTGATGGCCGACCGGACCGAATCTCTCTCGATCCTGGAAGAAAGCGGCAGGGTGACGGGCATTTTCATCTGCCCCGATATGTACGCCGGCTACCTGTCCCGGAAATTCGTGCAGGAGATAGTACCGGTAAAAAAGCCGCGTAAGAGCACCTGAAAAGAAGTGCTACTGCAGATCCGGAAAGCCCGGGTTTTTTGGAGCTCTTAGTGAACAGAGAACCGTGAAGATCGCGGATTTTTCTCGCGCGGCAAGCCCCGGTACATGGTCGCACCACGTACGGTTCAGACTCCCATAATCGCCCGGCAGAATCTCAAAAAAGATCCCGTGAATCCTAAAAAAAGAACCGGGATTTTTGTATATCAGGCCGGCTGCCCGGCCGGGCCAGAAAACCGCCTCTTCATCGCAAACGTCACCAGGGCAACGAGTACCCCGAGGATACCTGCGACCACAAAGACCGCGGAGAGGCCGAAAAACACAAGGATGATCCCAAGGACGATGGGGGCAGCGCTCTGTCCCACGTATTTCATGCAGCTGTGAATTGCGATCACCCCGCCCCGGGTTGCCGGGGGAGAGAGCTGGATGAGCTGCACGTCGATTGCCGTCTGGGCAAAGATGAGCCCCACGCCGAAGAGCAGCAGCAGCAGGACAACCGATGCAACCGACTGCGCACATGCCAAAAACAGCATCGACAGCCCGACGCAGATAAAACCCGCAACAATCACAAGGGGCAGGGAATACTTACCGGTCAGCGGCCGTACCTGCGGTGCACAGAGGATGCAGGTGATCCCCGGGACCGCAAGCATCAGGCCCGATGCCCCCGACGCGTACCCGAACGATCCCTTGAGCATGAAGGGCACGTAGATCATCATCGCAAACAGCAAAAAAAAGATCGAAAAGCCCATGAAGACCGTTGCAAGGATCGGCAGGTCTTTGAGGCATTTGAGCGCCCCGCCCATCCCCTCGTGGTGGACGACTGCGGCCTGGTTCCGGGTCTCGGGAAGATACAGGATCACAAGCACCGCAAACGGCAGGGAGAGTGCAAAGAAGAGGAAGGCATAGTTCCATCCAAAGATGGCAAGCCCTCCCCCGATCACCGGGGCAAATACCGAGCCAAGGGCAAACGTGATGCTGATCTTGCTCATCGCTGCCACCCGGTCAAGGCCGGAGTACACATCCCCGATAACGAGCATGGCAAGCGTTGTCATCCCCGCAACGCCGATCCCCTGCAGGAACCGTAAGACAAGAAGCGATGCGAAATCAGCGACAAAAAAACTCACCAGCCCGGTAATACCGTAGATCACAAGGCAGGGGATCAGGATCCGTTTCCGGTTTACCCGGTCGGTGAAATGCCCGATCACCAGGGTGAAAACCGCGGTCGAGATCGTAAACACCGACATTAAGAGCGCCACGTTCTGCGCTGTCGTGTGCAGGGGACCTACCATCTCCGGCAGTACCGGTGCAAGGAGCGCCCCGCCGGCCATGGAAAAGAAAGCCACAATGCAGAGCATCAGGAGATCGGTTTTATTGAATTCCGTGATTCGCCTCTTTTTTATACTCCGGGTACCGTTTCGATACCGTTCCCAAATAGGTATCGGGATCCCGTATCTGCCTACGGGAAAATCTCCCCTAAAAAAAGAACCCTGCCCCGGTACCTGCGCTCCGCCACAGGGTCCGGTAGCAATCACGAAAAAAAAGGATTAACTGTCCGCCCGCTCGGGGTAATACATCTCATTGGCCTGCTTGTCGCGCCCCGTTGGCAGGGACCCGGTCTCATACGAGCTCTCGAGATGCTCGTTTACGGTCACTACCCCGGTCTTTGCTTCAACAGTTGCGGGAACCCGGGTATACACCCGGTAGATCTGGGAGCTCGTAGAGGTGGCCGGAATGACAACCCGGTAGGTGTTATTCCCGATCTTCTCCCAGGTGCCGGACATCTTCTGCTGGGAGACGATCCTGATGTTCGATCCGGATTTTATCGGTACCCCAAACGTATAGGTCACGCTCCCTCCCGAGAGGAAGACGAAATCGTACGCTGCCCACGGCATGTCCGTGGTAAACGTGGGATACTCCCGTACCCACCGGTGGAGGATCGGATCGGGTGCCGGGGTTGCCGTGGTCGTGATCAGCCGGGTGTAACTTGCCGTTACGGTTGTTTCGGGGTTGGTCATAGCCGGTGTGGTCACCGGTGCAGAGACCGCGGGCGCAGATGTTGTGGGCACAGTCGTGGAGGCACCTGACGGGCCGGACGAACCCGTGCATCCCGCAGCAAGGAGAACGGTGATGGCAAGGATTGCAAGGGAAAAAAGCGTGCGTATTCTCATAGTTCACCGGTTATATCATGATCCTATAATCTTTCTCCCTTCCCGGGGGTGCCCTTTTTTTAGCGGGGGCCAAAAAAACCCCAACCATTAAGCCCCCTGATAGTACAGGGTTGAACAGATGCCCGTGCCACCCGTCATCAGGGACGACTGCCCCTGCCCGAACACCGCATGCCGCCGCCACACGCTCTGCCATGAATGCGAGCCGTTCCGGGCAGCACGGGGGAAGGTGCCGTTCTGCCGGGAGCAGAGGGTCTCGTTATGGGACAGGATACAAAAGATTCTGGAACGGAAGTGATCGTTCCTGCGCACCGCAGGTCTCATTGTACGCACATGCGAATATTCATCATATTCGCCGCTAAAAATTGGCTGGATGCTTGGTGGGGTAACCCCGGGCAGCGCGTGAGACCATGTGGATACCTGATACCCGTACCCTTTTTCTGATTCTCTTCCTCATCAACGTCGTCCTCACGCTGGTCCTCTTTACCTTCTGGAAGACCCAGAAGACCTACGACGGCTTTGAGACCTGGATGCTCTCCCTGCTGGTCACGGTCTGCGGGTATTTCCTGTACCTGTCCGGAGAATCCGTACCCGTCTGGATCTACTCGTCCCTGGCAAACCTTGTAATCGCGCTTGCCGTCATGATCCGGCTTGACGGTACCGGAAGGTATTTCCGGTCGCAGGCACTTCCCCGGATCCTGTACGCCAGCCTGCTGCCTGCCGGGTTTTTGCTCTTCTGGTTTGCGATCATGGCCGATGTGGTGGTTGTCCGCGGGCTGATCATGGGGCTTTTTATCGTCCCCTGTTTTGTTGCTGCTGCTGTTATCGCGATACGGTCCCGGGAGCCCGGGACCCGCCCGCTCCGGTACGGCTTTGCCGCGGCGCTCCTTGTCATGGCACTCCTCTGGACCATAATCATCGCAGTAGCGCTGCTCACGCCCGGGGACCACTCGCTCTCGGGCCCGGACCCCCAGAACCCGCTCTTTTTCATCGTCACGATCCTCATGGATATCGTAGCCACGGTCTTCTTCCTGCTCCTCAATATGGCCCGGACCCAGGCGGAGCTTAAACACAGCGAGGATGCACTGTTCCGGGCAAACAAGAAACTCACCATCCTCTCGTCGATCACCCGGCACGATATCAAGAACCAGCTCACGGCCCTCCAGGCCTATATCGGGCTCTTACAAGAAGAGCTCGGCACCAATCCCGTAGCATCAGGGTTTCTCACAAAGGAGATGGCGATTGCCGAAATAATGGGGCACCAGATCGATTTCACCAAGGTGTACGAGGATATGGGGACAACCGCGCCCTCATGGCAGAATGTCAGGGAGAGCGTGCACCGGGCGGCCGGTGCCCTGCCCGTGCGGGACGTTGTGGTAGAGGTTGACCGGCCGGACGTGGAGGTCTATGCCGATCCCCTGTTCGAGAAGGTCTTCTATAACCTGATCGACAATGCCCTGCGGCATGGCGGGGATTCGCTTTCAAGGATCGCGGTCTCTTCGCGCGAGACAAAGGAGGGGCTCGTCCTTACCTGCGAGGACGATGGCGCCGGGATTTTAGGGGCGGACAGAGCGCACCTCTTCGAGCAGGGGTTCGGGAAGCATACCGGCCTCGGGCTCTTTTTGTCCCAGGAGATCCTCTCGATCACCGGGATTACGATCATGGAGAACGGGGAACCGGGGAAAGGGGCGCGGTTCGAACTGAACGTGCCAAAAGGAGCGTACCGGTTCGGAAATCCGTGAGGGACAAAAAAAGGACACCCTGCTAAAAAAAAGAAGCCGGGGAACCTTCTCCCGCCGTTTTTCCCGGGCTCTTTGTTACCGGTGCAGGCCCTTGTCGCCGCGCCGGACTTCCATTTTCATGGTGCCGTCGGACTGCATGATCCGGACCATCTCGGGCTCCGCCGGTGCCGGGGCAGCTTCCGGTTTTGGGACGCTCTTTACGTGGATAACCGTGCGGTTTTCCGGTGCAGCGGCAGCAGGCGCAGGTTCCTCCCTGCTCTCCGGCTCCGGGGATACCGTTTCCCGCACGGATTCCTGCCGGGGCAGCTCCGCGCTCTGCCGGGCAAGATTCATGGCGATCGCCTTGAAATCGAGCATCTCATTCATCAGTCCTTTGAGCAGCGCCTCCATCTCCCCGGTCTTCCTCTCCAGTGCCGCAACCCGTTCTTCCGCTTGTCTCGTGTCTGAACTATCCATAGGCCTAATCAGGGTCTCCTGCCGCTGTGGCATCGCATACCAAATCATAACTCTTCCCCCTGACATGTTAAAATGAGGTGTCGGATCGGGTGTCCGGAGTACCCGCATTCTCCGGATAAGCGTTCTCCCCGGCAGGGATCAGGGATCCGGATCCCTTGCGTTGTCAGGTGGAAAAATCACCGGCAATTCCGGCTCATATCGATGACTTTATCCACAAAGGTTCTATAATCCTCTAGCCATGGATGCAGAGGCCCGACAGACGCCGTTCGACCAGCGGCTCTTTTTGATCTTCATGGTGACCTTTGCCGGTATGACGACTTTTGAGTTTGCGGCCCAGTACCTCTACCCGTACCCTCCCGACTGGCGTTCGAACCTCGTCACCAGCTTCTTTACGAGCGGACTTGCCGTGATCATCGCCTACTTTCCCTTAAATGCGTATTACCGCCAGAGCGAACGGCTGCTCGCCGAACGGGAGAAGAATCGCGCCGTGGAGATGGAACTTCGCAAGAACGAAGAGAAATTCCGGATGGTGATCGAGAATACGCTCGATGGCATCGTGGTTGCTGCCCTGAATGGCGACGTCCTGTACAGCAACCAGGCCAATGCGCAGATCTTCGATATCGAACGGGGGGAGTACGAACCCGGCTCGAAAAATGCCCTGGACTTCCTCCACCCGGCCCACCGCGACCGGGCCCGGCAGAACTTTTGCCGGAGCGCCGAAAGCGACGGAGAGGACCCCCGGGAGTACCTGGCAGTTACCGCCACCGGTCGGCCGATCTGGATCGAGGTTGTCGGCAAACGGTGGGTCTACCGGGACGTGCCCGTCCTGATCCTCTCGGTAAAGGACATCACCGGCCGCAAGCAGATGGAGCAGGCCGTGCTGCATGCGAACAAGAAACTCACCCTGCTCTCCCGTATCACCCGGCACGATATCAGCAACCAGCTCCAGGTGCTCGACAATTATACCGAACTGATCCGGACAACCGATCTCTTGCCGGAGTACCGGGCATATTTCTCCCGGATCCACGATGCTACCAGCAGGATCACCTCCATGATCCGGTTCACGCAGGAATACGAGGATGTCGGGATCAGCTCCGCGGTCTGGCAGAACCTTCCCGCCCTGGTCGCGAGCGCGGCAAATGGGATAACGCTCGGGAACATTACCCTCGAAAACGATCTCCCTGCCGATGCAGAGATCTTTGCCGACCCGCTGGTGGTCAAGGTCTTTTTCAACCTGATCGACAATGCCGTGCGGCACGGGGGCCGGATCCGGACCATCCGGTTTTTCCTCTCCGGACGCGGTACGGGCCGGGTCATTGTCTGCGCAGACGATGGCGACGGCATTGCCCCGGACGAGAAGGAACGGATCTTCGCGCGGGGGTTTGGCAAAAACACCGGCTTTGGTCTTGCCCTCTCCCGGGAGATCCTCGATATCACCGGGATCACGATAAAGGAGACCGGGGGGCCGGGCGCGGGCGCACAATTCGAGCTGGCCGTGCCGGAAGATGCCTGGCGGACGGCCGGCCCTGCTCCTGCGACACACTAAAACAGGGGCGGTATTTCCCGTCCCCGCCGGTTAGCTCACAAAAACGTATAGGTCTCGGGCACGAGCGTCTGGAGATCGACCATGACGGCCTGCGCCGGGGTCGGGTTCACGTTCATCTGTTTCTGGAACGCTGTCTGGGACTGCCAGGTGCCGGCATTGATGCCGAGCACGCCCCGGTACTGGGTGATCCCCCGGATATGCACGTGGCCCGTGTGGAGGATCTCCGGCAGCGGGTCGATGATCAAGCGGTCGGACTTTCCGGCCGCAATCGGGGTGCGCCTGCCGTACGCCGGGGCTAGGTGCCGGCGCTGGAGCATCTCCTCCATCATCTTCCCGCTCTGATCGTAGGATGCACCGGGGATAAGCCCGATCATGTCATCGATCGAGCGGCCGTGGTACATCAGCACCCGGACCCCCTGGAGGTTCACGAGCGCCGGGTTCTCGACGAGCATGCAGTTCTCGGGGAACTTTTTGGTGAACTGCGCCGGGATCACCGGCTGGGGCTCGGCGCCCCGGACCACGTCGTGGTTGCCCGGCGCAACAATGATCTTGATCCTCTTTGGGATGCCCGAGAGGAGTTCGCCGAACGCATCGTACTGCTCGTAGATGTTTTTGATCGTGAGCTCCTGATCCTGGCCCGGGTAGACGCCGATCCCGTCCACAAGGTCGCCGGCGATCAAAAGGTAGGATGCGCCCGAGTCCGGGATCCATTCCACGAACCGGTTCCAGGCATCTTCCAAAAACGTGTCGCTTCCCACGTGCACATCGGAGATGAGGACTGCTTTTCCCGGCGTCTCGCTCAGGAACGGTTTGTTGTCGATCCGGATGTCGGGCCGGAACATCTGTTCGGCAAAGAAAAGCTTCCCGTCCTGCGAGAGCTTGCCCCTGACGCCGATGACCTCGTCCATGATCAGGCGCTCGGCATCGGAAAAGACCGGGCGGTCTTTCCGGAAGAGCACCGAGAGGTTCGCGGTCGTATCCTCGATTTCGGCGATCCGGTGGCCATTTGTGGTGGTCTTGACCTCGCTGACCATGCCGATCACGGAACACTCCTCCTGCCGGTACCGCGGCGAGCGGACGAGCCCTTCAATGGGCATCGTGGTGCACCGGTTCCGGATCATCGTGCCGAGCCGGGAGAACCGGTCCCGGAAATAGTGGAGGTAGTCCTCGGTGCCGTTGATGCTTCCCGAGGTCCCCGGGCTTCCCGAGACGATCTCCACGGTCGGGTCGGTCAAAAACCGCATCCCGTCGCGGGTGGTTGTCATCCCGGGGATGTGTTTTGCCGAGACCACGATCGTGTCCGTGGGCACGCCGGCGATGATGCGGTCGATCAGCTCCGGGTTGTCCTGCTCCTGGATGTAACGCACCACATCGGGATGGACCTGGAGCCCGGTATCGAGGAACCGGGAGGCGATCGCTGCCGCATCGATCATACCAGAGTATATTGCAGCAACAGGAAATAAGAGCCATTGATCCGGCATGGCAGGGATGCTTTCATAATATCCGGTACCCAACCTTGTCCGACCTATCAGGATCACCGGTATGTTCGACACGCTCCAGTTCTTCCTCCTTGCCTTTGCCATCGGGCTGACCGGCGCCCTTGCCCCGGGGCCGACCCTTGTCGCCACCATCAATGCCTCGGTTGCGGGTGGCTGGACGGCCGGCCCGAAGGTAACGCTCGGGCACATGCTCACCGAACTGGTCATCCTGCTTGTGATCGTTGCCGGGCTTGCCACGGTTGCCCTGCAGTACACGACCGCGATCGGGGTTATCGGCGGCCTTGCGCTCGTGGCCTTCGGGGTCCTCACCGTTGCCGGCAGCCGGACGGCCACGCTCGCCGGGGCCGGGGCAGGCACGGGGAAGGCATTTGCAAACCCGTACCTTGCCGGTTTTGTGACGAGCGTAGCGAACCCCTACTTCTGGATCTGGTGGCTCTCGGTCGGGAGCGCGATGGTGATCGCGGGCCTTGCCGGCGGCCTCATCCTTGCCTGCGTGTTCATGGCCGGCCACTGGTGTGCGGACCTCGGGTGGTACACCGTAGTCTCGACCGGGATAGCAAAAGGAAAAACGCTTCTCTCGGACCGGACCTACCGCGGGATCATGGCGGCCTGCGGCTGTTTCCTGGTCCTCTTCGGCGCATACTACCTTGCCCGGGTCATCATCCCGTAGCCAGCGGTACGCTATATTAACCCGCAACGCCAATACCGGAGCCCTAAGGAATGGCAGAACAGGAACCGATAAAAGAACCGTCGCAGGATCCCCGCACGATGATCCAGCGTTTCAGGACAAGCGAGCACTGGGCCGTATCCCTTGCCCGCGATATCCTCTGGGTGGTCGGGGTCGTAGTGGCCGTTGCTTTTGCCCTCTTTTTGATCTGCGGGACGTGGCCTGCGGTCGTGACCGTGGAATCGGGGAGCATGGAGCCCCACATGAACATCGGCGACCTCGTCGTGGTTGTTCAGGCCGACCGATTCGGTCCCTTGCAGACATGGGATACCGCCCATGCCACCGGGTACCAGAAGTTCGGCGACTACGGCGACGTGGTCATCTACCGGCCGAACGGCGAGACTGATTTCTGGACGCAGGTCGGGCTTTTGCCGTTTGCAAAACAGCACCCGATCATCCACCGGGCCATGACCTGGACAGAAGCGGGCGAGCCCGAGCCTACCTATCTCAACCCGTACCGGGGCTCGGTGACGCCGTCGGGATACATCCCGCTCCAGACCAGTGCGTCCACCGCATACGGGTATTATATCCTGTACCCGGCAAACGCCACCCTGCCGCAGAACATTTCCCAGAACGCACAGGGCATGGGCTTCCGGTCATCGACGGGAGAGGCCTACTTCATGCCCGCACAGTTCGTGGTGAACGGCTCCGGGTACATCATATACGGGAATGCCACGACCCACGGCGGGTACATCACCAAGGGCGACAACAACCCGGTCAGCGACGAGGGCTACCTCTCGGTTGGCGATGTCGGGACAATAGAGCCGGTCAAAAAGGAATGGGTTGTGGGGAAAGCCCTCTTTACCATCCCGTACGTGGGCCTGCTCCCGCTCCACATCTGGGAGGTCGCCATCGTCATCATCCTCGCGATGCTCGGCTGGGAATGGTACGCCGGGAAAAAAGAAGAGGACGCCACTAAGAAATCGCGGAAGGCAAAGAAGAAAAAATAAGCGGTACGCGACGGTGCAGTCACCATGACCCCAACTCTTGCAAAGCTCCTTTCTGATGTGAAGGCCGGCCACCGGCTCACCCCGGAAGAGGGCACGGTTTTAATGAAGACGACCGGCCGGGACATCTTCTCGATCACGGCCGCTGCCGACGAAGTGCGCGAACAAAAAGTGGGAAACATCGTCACCTACGTCAGGAACCAGAACCTGCACGTAACAAACATCTGCAAGAACCTCTGCGGGTTCTGCGGATTCGGGAAAAAAGCAACCGATCCCGGGGCCTACTGCCTGGACCGCGCCACGCTCCAGAAAGGGGTCCGGCAGGCAAAGGAACGCAGGGTCACCGAGGTCTGTTTCCTCTCGGGCGTCAACCCCGCCTTCAATCTCGATAGTTACCTCGACCTCATCGCTGCGGTGCACGAGGTTGCGCCCGATATCCACGTCCATGCCTTCAGCCCGGACGAGGTGGCCCATGCGGCGAAAAGGAGCAAATGCACGACCGCCGAGGTGCTTACCGCATTCAAAGAGGGGGGTCTCGGCTCGCTCCAGGGGACCGCGGCGGAGATTTTGATCCAGCCGGTCCGGGACGTTATCTGCCCGAAAAAAGTCCCCGGCGCCGAGTGGGCCCGGATCATCAAAGAGGCGCACAACATGGGCATCCGGACCTCGGCCACGATCATGTACGGCTCGTACGAGTCGGCAAAAGACCAGGTGGACCACCTGGGGATCATCCGGCAGATCCAGGATGAGACGCATGGATTTACCGAGTTCATCCCCATGTCGTACATCCACCCCAACACGCCGCTCTTCACGCAGGGGATTGGGCGGCCCGGGGCAACCGGCAGGGAAGACCTGCTGATGATCGCGGTCTCGCGCCTGTACCTCGACAACTTCGACCATGTGCAGGTCTCGTGGGGCAAGCTCGGCATCAAGATGACGCAGCTCGCGCTCCTCTGCGGCGGGGACGACCTTGCGGGGACAATGTTTACCGATGAGGTCACGGTCGATGCCGGGGCAGGAGAGGGCGATGCAAGTTACCTCCCCCCCGAGACCATGGAGCGCATCACGCAGGATATCGGGCGCACGCTCCGGCAGCGGACAACGCTCTACGAGCTGGTGTGACTCAGGGACAAAAGTCCCGCGTGACTTTTTTTTTTTTATTGTTTTATTTTACTCTGACGCTATCAGTTCCTTCCACTCGTCGGATTCGAGGAAACTGCCGGGCACGTACGTTTCCATTTCGAGGAACATGCTGTACGGAACCGCGAAGGTGAGCTTGTCCTTCCCGAGCATCTTTCGCACGTTTCTCCGTGCGGTGATGTCAGTGAGGCCGATCACTGCCCGGGGACGCTCGCCCTCGCCCTCCGCGTACACGCAGGCGCCGATCGCCTGGCACCCGGAGGCCCCGGCCGCTACCGTGACCCGTTCCGTGATGGTCCCGGTCCCGTAGTTTGCCAGGATCGAGAGGGCCGAGATCTGGTCGGCATCGGCAAGGAAGACCACGCTCTTTACCTCCTCACCGTCGCCGACCTGCGAAAGGGGCATCATCACGATATACTGCTCTTTGATGTCGTATTCAGGCAGTGCCGCAAGGAACGCCTTTGCAACCTCCGGGTTTTTTAAGAGCCGCTCGCCGCGTGCAAGGACTTTTTTGTTCCTTTCGTCCCGGCCGCTCTCCACAACGGCTGTATACGCCGCCCTGTCCTGTGCGCCCTCGATCCCGTTCGAGAGAAAACTACAGAAGCCCTCTTCTGATTTTGCAGAGTGCCGTTCGAACGGCCGGCCAAACCCGAGGCCCAGCGCTGCACCGATGCAGCCGATCGTTTCCCGGGTAAAGACCGCGGTCTTTTTGTCCTTTGCAACCCGGGCGTACATCCACATCACGCAGCCCCAGACCCCGGGTCTGAATTCAAGTGCCCCTTCGGGTTTTGTGTCGGTCCAGACAATAGCGACCGGTTCGGTTGCAAACCCGGCGGCTCTGGCAATCGCGCTCTGTACGGTCATTCCCGTCGTGCTCCCTTTTCCTACACGGGAATGGACCGGACGAAAATAAAGAGTTGCTGTCAGGCAAAACTGTCCCGTCTCCGGGGCAAAAAAAGGAAATACGGTCCCTTACAGGAGTTCCAGCGCCTGACGCCCGGTCATGCCGTTTTTGATCCCCCGGCTCATGGCGCTCCGGTTGGTCTCCTTGACAATGCCGGTCAGGATATCGTCGGTGTTGACGATAGACGGCCCGTGGACCGGGCGGACCTTTGCCGCCGGATAGCTGAACGAATCGAGCGCTGCGACATCGAATGCGCCGCACCCGACCAGGCCCGTATCCGTGATGATCGCGACCAGGTTTGCCGGCCCGAGCGGGATGACATACCCGTCGGCAACCTTCTTTGAGAGATGAACCGTGACCCTTTGCATAAAACCCTCGTATGATGCAGATTGGTGCCACGGTGTAATAATTATGACGGGATTTGCCCCCATCAGACAGGTTTTATTGTCCTGCATGACACAGTGTGACACACAGGACAGGGATGTGCCAGGATGGAAACGCTTGCTGCACTGCTCTCCGACGCCGTTGCCGGGCACCGGATCAGCGAAGAAGACGCCCGGATGCTTTTTGGGATACGCGGCCGCGACCTCTGGAAGGTCGTGGCGGCTGCCGATGAGAAACGCGAAATTATCGCGGGGGACGCGGTCACCTATGTCCGCAACCAGAATATCAACGTGACCAACCTCTGCGTCAACGCCTGCGGGTTCTGCGGGTTCTGCAAAAAACCCGGGGATGAAGGGGTCTACTTCCACGACGAGACCGTGATCCGGGAGAAGGCTGCGCTTGCAAAGTCCCGGAACGTCACCGAGATCTGCACGGTAAGCGGCCTCCACCCGGCCTTTACCGCACAGAGTTATATCGATGTGTACCGCTGGATCTGTGAGTCCGCGCCGGGCGTCCACCTCCATGCCAGCAACCCAATGGAGGTTGCGTACGCAGCGCGGAGGAGCGGGATATCCACAAAGGAGGTGCTCTCCGCGATGAAGGCCGCGGGCCTTGCCTCGATGTGCGGGACGGCAGCAGAGATCCTCGTCGATTCCGTGCGGGAGAAGATCTGCCCCCGGAAGATCCCGACCGCAGAATGGATCCGGATCATCAAAGAGGCCCACAATCTCGGTATCCCGACCACGGCAACGATCATGTACGGCCACTGCGAGAGCGATGCGGACCGGGCCCGGCACCTGGCAATCCTCCGGGAGATCCAGGACGAGACGCACGGGTTTACCGAATTCGTCCCCCTCTCGTTTGTCCACATGAACACGCCGATCTACCGGGCGGGGCTTGCCCGGGCCGGTGCAACGGGGAGAGAAGACGGCCTGATGGTAGCGGTGGCCCGGCTCTTTCTGGACAACTTTGTAAACATCCAGGTCTCGTGGGTAAAAGAGGGGATCAAGATGGCGCAGCTCGGGCTTCTTGCCGGGGCAAACGACCTCGGGGGCACGATGTACGAAGAGAGCATCTCCAAGGGTGCCGGGGCAGTAAATACAGATTACCTTGACCCGGCCGAGATGCAGCGGGTGGCAGAAGACATCGGTCGGCCGCTGAAGCGCCGGACAACGCTGTACCGTATCGTGGAATAAAATTAATCGTGGCGGGGCCGGAGCAGCCGGACGATCTTGTCTCCGACCACTTTTGCATGGGCCATGGCATTGTCATCGTCCATGACCTCGCCCTCAGTAAAGCCCTTCCCGGTGACCGCACCGAGCGATGCTAACTCGTGCGAGTTGAGGAACCCCTCGATGGTCTTGACCGCCCGGTCCGCGCCGGCCGAGGCGTTCACGGCAACCGCGATCCCTCTTCGGCCGGCAAGTTTCCGGTCATGGTAGAGCGAGTAGGTCCGGTCAATGAAGTTCTTGAGCTGGCCGCAGACATCGTAGTAATACACGGGCGACCCGATCACGAGCACCTCGCAGTCGATCATCTTCTGCGCGATCGCTCCCCAGTCGTCGCCTTCGATCACGCACCACTTCTTCTCCTTGCACTTTCCGCAGCCAAGGCAGGGGAGGATCTTTTTGCCTGCAAGCGAGACAAACTCCGTCTCGATCCCCGCCGCCTCGCCCGGTTTGAGGATCTCTTTTACGAGCAGTGCGGTGTTCCCGTCTTTCCGCATGCTGCCCGATAACCCGAGGACTTTCATACTCTTACCCTGTCGTTAGGGTCTAATCATAGTTTGGATCCGGGGGGAAAGGCCGAGCCGGGTAAATGCCGCAACGATCTCCTCTTTTGGCTCCCGGGGCCGGTACAGGAGGTGCGAGGGGCAGGTGCAGTCGCTGCACCCGAACCGTGGAACGCCGGCACCGCCGCCCGCGAGAATTTCTGCGAGCCGGCATTCGAGCGGATCGGTTGTCGGCGCAGAGACCGCGTACGCGACCGCGAACTGGGGGCTGGTGAGCAGGTAGTCGATATGCCATTTCGGCCTCTTGTCCTTGTTTGCCGCAAGCTTCAGGTGGCGTTCGAGCCTGACAAGGCCGCCGGGCCCGAGAGCCGACCCGATGTAGCAGTGCCAGCCGGCAGAGAACGGGATGTTCCCGAGCGCCCCCACCTTCGCGGTGCAGGCGAAGTTTTTCAGGACAAGACAGTAGATGCCCTTATCCATAGCCGCCCTTCATGAGCTGGTTTGCTGCCGCGATGTGGCGTTTGCCCCCGCAGTCAACGGGTTCGCCGTGGCCGGGATAGAGTCCTTCCACATCGAGCGGTGCGAGTCGTTCAAGGGATTTCTCAAGCGCCTGCCTGCTCCCTCCCGGGAAATCGTACCGCCCGAATGCGCCGTCCGTAAAAACGGTGTCGCCGCTGATGAGCACCTTATCCTTCTCCGACCAGAGGCAGATACAGCCCGGGGTATGGCCGGGGGTATGGAGAACCGTAAGCCCGCCGATGGTGTCGCCGTCCGAGAGCACGATGTCCGGCACGATCCCGGGCGAGCGGGAGCCAAACTGCATCGAGAGGCTCTTTGCATCGTCGATGAGGCCCCCCGCGTCATCGCGGTGGATCGCGATCTTCGCCTGGCACATGCGGGCGATCTCCTTTACGTGCCAGGTGTGGTCGAAGTGGCAGTGGGAAAGGACAATCGTGTCGATCTCGTCCTTGTACGGCTCGATTGCCATCGGGAAAACGCCGGCGTCCACGAGGACCGCCCCGTAGATATAGGAATTCGCAAGAGCTCCCTGTTCGGGGATCCACCTGACCTGCATGCACACTAATAAGGCATCCCGACAGATGTTTTTTATGGATTTGCTCATCCGCAGCTGCTCGCGGTCGGTCCCCGCTGCCGTAAAGGCCGCTGCCCGGGCAGAGGGCATGGACCCCGTGGCCATGGCCCGGGCCATTGCCGACGGCCGGATCGTTATCCCGCATAACCCGAACCGGAAGCACCGCGCATGTGCGATCGGCGAAGGGTGCACGGTCAAGGTGAACGTGAATGTCGGGACCTCGGGGAGCCGGTGCGATTACAAACTCGAAGAGAAGAAGGCAAAGGCGGCGCTAAAGAGCGGCGCCGACGCGATCATGGACCTCTCGACCGGCGGGGATCTGGTTGCGATAAGGAAGAAGATGCTTGCCCTCGATACTACGGTCGGGACCGTGCCGGTGTACGAGGCGGTGCGCCGGGCGGGAAACGCTGCGGACGTGGACGCCGACCTGCTCTTTACGGTCATCCGCGAGCACTGCAAACAGGGCGTGGATTTCTTAACGCTCCACTGCGGGGTGAACCGGCAGGTGCTTGACGCGCTGAAACTCGACCCGCGCCTGATGGGGGTCGTGAGCCGGGGCGGGACGTTCCACTGCGCGATGATGATGCTCCGCGATGAGGAGAACCCGCTGTACGCGGAGTTCGATTACCTTCTCGAAATTCTCGCGGAATACGATGTCACGGTGAGCCTTGGCGACGGGATGCGGCCCGGCTGCCAGCAGGATGCGGAAAAACTCGCAAAGTCGGTGGAGTACGTGACGCTCGGGACGCTTGCCCGCCGGGCACAGGCCGCCGGCGTCCAGCGGATGATCGAGGGCCCGGGGCACATGCCTTTCGACCAGGTGGGCTACAATGTGCGGATGAT